>DDFD01000117.1 GCA_002337005.1 Flavobacteriales bacterium UBA1937
GGGAATAATCATTTCGGGATTAAATGCAAAGAAAATTGGACTGGCAAAACGATGAAATATACAGATGATGCACCTAATGAATGCTTCAGAGTGTATGATGATCCTAAACAGTCTTATGAAGATCATTCTGTTTTTTTGGCAAACAGACCATTTTATAGAGGGTTATTTGATTTAGATCCTAAGGATTATAAAGCTTGGGCTCACGGTCTTAAAAAAGCGGGTTATGCTACCAATCCTAAATATGCATATATTTTAATTTCAAAAATAGAAAAATACAGACTTTTTGAATTTGATAATGTTAAAAAAGAGCAAGTTACAGAAAAATTGTTAGCCCTTTATCCTGATTTATCAAATGATAAAGCATTTTTAGCTAAAAATCTTCCTCTACCAAAAGAAAAAATAGAAGATGTGCCGAAAGTGGTGGTAGATGCTCCTGAACCTGTAAAATTAACCAAAAAAGAAGTTTTGCTTTCTATATTGATGAAAGCTCATCCTAATGAAGCTCTTAGATATATTGTAATTCCTGTAGAACCAGATTATGATGATGCTTCGGAGGTAAATTTAGAAGACATTTCTAAAAAATACGAAGTTTCTGTTTCTAAACTAATGAAATGGAACGAATTGACTTCTAATACTTTAAAAGAAGGACAAATTCTATTTCTAGAAAAGAAAAATTCTAGTGGAAGTATAGATACTTACAGAGCAGAAAAAGGAGAAAGTATGTATAGTATTTCACAAAAATTTGCCGTAAGATTAGATAAACTTTATGACAAAAACCGTATGGAATATGGTGATAAGGTAAAAGAAGGGCAGCTAATCTACCTCAAAAATAAAAAACCTAGAAATTAATCAAATATCATTAATCAATTATGATTTACCAAAGAAGTTCAGCGTTATTCGAAGAAGCTTACCAATATATTCCAGGAGGTGTTAATTCACCAGTTCGTGCTTTTAAATCTGTTGGCGGAGTTCCTATTTTTATGAAATCTGCTAAAGGTGCCTATCTTACCGATGCTGATGATAGAACGTATGTTGATTACATCAATTCTTGGGGGCCTGCAATTTTAGGACATACTCATCCCGAAGTTTTAGAAGCCGTAAAATTGCAAGCTGAGAAAGGTTTTTCTTTTGGTGCGCCAACTGAACTAGAAACAGAAATTGCAAAATTTATCGTAGAAAATGTTCCGAATATTGACCAAATAAGAATGGTTTCTTCAGGTACAGAAGCTTGTATGAGCGCAATTCGTTTAGCAAGAGGTTATACAGGAAGAGAAAAAATCATCAAATTTGAAGGTTGTTATCACGGTCATTCTGATTCATTTTTGATTAAAGCAGGAAGTGGTGCTGCCACTTTTGGAAATCCAAATTCTCCAGGAGTTACTTCTGGAACTGCAAAAGATACACTTTTAGCGAAATACAATGATATAGAACAAATAGAGGATTTATTCCGCCATAACGAAGGAGAAATTGCTGCGATTATTGTAGAACCCGTTGCTGGAAATATGGGTTGCGTTTTGCCAGAAAATAATTTTCTTCAAAATTTAAGAAAAATCTGTGACGAAAACGGTACTTTATTGATTTTTGATGAAGTGATGACTGGTTTTAGACTCGCTTTTGGTGGAGCTCAAGAATTGTACAATGTAAAAGCAGATATTGTAACTTACGGAAAAGTAATAGGCGGTGGAATGCCGGTTGGTGCTTTTGCAGCAAGAAACGAAATAATGAATAAACTTTCGCCGAGAGGTGATGTATATCAAGCGGGAACTTTAAGCGGAAATCCACTTGCGATGAGAGCGGGTTTAACGACGCTTCAACTCATCAAAAACAATCCTAATTTCTACGAAAAATTAAATAAAACTACAGAAACACTCGATTTTGAAATTGGTAAAATTCTAAATGAAAAAGGAATTGCTCATAAAATCAACAGAAAAGGAAGTATGATGAGCATTTTCTTCCATACGAATAGAGTTTCTAATTTTGAGGAAGCGGCAGATTCTAACCATTCATTGTTCAATAATTTCTTCCATCAATTGTTGGCTCAAGGAATTTATCTTCCACCAAGTGGTTACGAAACGTGGTTTATTTCTGATGCAATAAATGATTCGGAAATTAATAAAACACTTGAATCAGTTAGAAATTTTGATTATTCAGATAAAATATCAGACTAAAATAAAATCCCTCAAATTTTTGAGGGATTTTTCTTAATATTTTTTTGTTTCTCGCAGATTAAGCAGACAATGCAGATTTTTTTTAATTATCAGCTAAATTAGCACAATCAGCGAGAGATTTATAATTCCAAGCCTAAAAGTTTCGCTTCTTTAATGACGAAATTTCTAGCTTCATCTTTATCATTTGCAATTTCACCTTCTAGAATGGCTTCTTTTACTTTTTCCTTTAAAATACCAATTTCACGACCAGGTTTTAGACTGAACATTTCCATAATTTCTTCACCAGAAATCGGTGGCTGAAAATTCCTAACCTGATCTTTTTCTTCCACTTCTTTGATTTTCTTTGCTACATACTCAAAATTTTTCTTGAATTTTTCCTGTTTCTGAGAATTTTTCGTAGTAATATCTGCTTTACAAAGCGTGAACAAATCTTCTAAATCTTCGCCGGCATCAAAAAGCAACCTTCTCAATGCAGAATCTGTAGCATCATCATCAATCAAAGCAATCGGTCTAGATGAAAGTTTTACCATTTTTTGAACATATTTCATATCAGTTCCCAAAGGTAATTTCAATCTTGTAAAAAGATTTTTCACCATTTTAGAACCTAGAAATTCGTGTCCGTGGAAAGTCCAACCAATTTTTTCTACAAATTTTTTAGTGGGAGCTTTTCCGATGTCGTGTAATAAAGCAGCCCACCTTAACCAAAGATTATTGGTGTTTTTAGAAATGTTGTCAACCACTTCTAGCGTATGCCAAAAATTGTCTTTGTGAGTTTGTCCTTCTACTTCTTCAATGCCTTTTAAAGCGGTCAATTCAGGAATAATTTTTTCTAAAAGGGTGGTTTCTTCCATCAATTTCAAACCAACAGAAGGTTTTTCGCTCAACATAATTTTGTTGAATTCCACCATAATCCTTTCCATCGAGACAATTTTAATGCGCTTTGCTTCTTGTTTGATGGCTTTGAGAGAATTTTTCTCAATGTTAAAATGTAAAACTGATGCAAATCTAATAGCTCTCATCATTCTGAGAGGATCATCAGAATAAGTCTGTGCTGGCTCTAGAGGCGTTCGCAGAATCTTATTTTGCATATCTTCTCTTCCGTTAAAAGGATCAATTAGTTCTCCAAAATTTTCTGAATTTAAAGAAATTGCGAGTGCATTTACCGTGAAATCTCTGCGTTTTTGGTCATCTTCTAGAGTTCCTGTTTCTACCGCTGGTTTTCTAGAATCTTCAGAATAGCTTTCTTTTCTGGCACCCACAAATTCTAAATCCAAATCTTGGTATTTAATCATTGCAGTTCCATAGGTTTTGAACACAGAAACTTTCAAATCACCCAATTCTTTTCCTACCGCTTTTGCGAGTTCTATTCCGCTTTGTTCGGTTACAAAATCGATGTCTGTTGGTGCTTTTCTTTGCATCAACAAATCACGAACGTAACCGCCAACTATATAAACCGTTTGGTTATTTTCTTGGGCGACTTTAGAAATGATTTTAAAAAGTTTGAAATTTTTATTTTGGGTTAAATTGATTTTCATAAGTTGGAAGGTGGATGTCAGAAGTTATTTCTAGCCTCCTATAATCTAAAATTTTTGCAAAGATAAAATTAAAACACAGAGACACCAAGAAAAACACAGAGAACACAAAGTAGTTGCTCTGTGTTCTCTCTATTAATCTTTAGTTTCGCTGTGATAAAACTACTCGCGAAGTACTTTCACTCTTCCATCACTCCAAATTTTTATCACGGAAGAGCCAGAATATTTAGAAATTTTATCACGGTTTTCTTCTACGGCATAATCTACCGCTTCAATCAATTCTTGAGAAATATCCGAAAATTTCAAAGGAGATTTGTCTCCGCTAAAATTGGCAGAAGTAGAAACCAAAGGTTTATTGAGTTTAGAAATCAATTTTTTACAAAAATCGTCTTTTACCAATCGAATGCCGATGCTTCCGTCTTCTGCTAAAATTTCTTTCGGTAAATTTTTAGGATTTTCGTAAACGATGGTAACTGGTTTTTCAGATAAGTCGATGATTTGCCATGCCATTTCTGGAACGTCAACCAAATCTTGTAATCTGCGTTCGTTTTCCACCAAAATAATCATTGATTTGGTTTTCTCACGCTTCTTAATTTCAAAAATTTTGTTGATGGCTTCTACGTTGGTCGCATCACAACCAATTCCCCAAATTGTATCTGTAGGATAGAGGATTACGCCTCCGTTTTTTAATATTTCTAGTGATTTTTGCATTTACATAGTGTTTATTTTGTCATTCAGAAGGAATCTCAATAAAGAATTTAAAATTATTAAAATTTAGATTCCTTCTGAATGACAAACGATGTGGTTTATACTATTTCAAATTCGGTAAATACCTCTCCTCAACTATTTTCAAATGATGAAAATTATGTCCCACAATTAATCTTCCGATGGTTTCTACAGAAATTTCGTTTCCGTTAGCTTTTCCCGTGTTGTTAAGCGCGATATTTTGTAAATTTTCGAAGAAAATGATAGATGTTTGTCTCACAATTCTAAATTCTTCAAGCAAACTCACCAAAGTTCTCTCGTTTGCAAAAGAGTTTGTAGCAAATAAATCTTCATCAAAACCAGACAATTCAGTTTGGTCTTTTCTGGCAAAACGAAGTGCTCTGTATTGGAAAATCTTTTCGGTGTCTATTAAATGAAGAAATAATTCTTTCAAAGTCCATTTTCCTTCTGCATAAGCAAAAAGTGATTTTTCGTTGTTTAAACCAGAGAAAATCTGAATCGTTTCTGCGCCAGAATTAATCATTTCTTCCAGCCAATTTTCAGTTGGAATTTGGTCTAAATATCTTTGAATATATTTTTGAAATTCAGTCATATTATTTATGATTTACGGTTTATGATTTAAAATTTATCATTTTTATTTTAGAAATAGTAAATCCGAAATCTAAAATCTAATATTAAAAATGATTGGTCCATTCATAAAAATTGGCATGTGTGTAATGCTCAAAACCACAACTCGGGTAGAGTTGGTTTCCAACTACGTTGGTTTTATCAGTTTCAAGAAGAATTCCACAAGCTTTTGTTGCGATACATAGTTCTTTTGCGTTTTCTATTAACGCTTTAGAATGTCCTTTTCCTCTATGATTTTCGTTGACGAATAAATCGTTAAGCAACCAATATCTTTTCATTCTGGTGGAAGAAAACAGAGGATACAATTGTGTGAAACCTGTCAAAATTTCGTTTTCTTCGGCTACGAAAATCTCAGAATCTTGGTTTTCTAATCTTTCACGCAAGAAATTTTCAGCACCTTCAATATCACTTTCTTTATGATACCAAGTTCTGTATTGGTCGAATAAATTTGCCAATTGCGGTAAATCTTCTAAAGTTGCTTTTCTGGTTGTGAACATCTTTTGAGGATTTATTTAATTTTACTCATCAATGCAAATTCTTCTGCAAATTCTTGAATTTTATCTGCTACATCATCTTCGCCAGTTGCTCTTTGGTAGGTATGACCTAGAGAAACAAAAATTTGATGCAAAAACACTTTCATTTGGTCAACAGGCATTTCTTTCGTCCAAAGGTCAATTCTAAGAGCTTCAAATTTTTTATCGTCCCAAACTGAAATCATTGTTGCTTTGGTTTCTTGGTTTTCTACGCCGCCATCTTGCGCATTCCAAGTTATTTTTTCTGGAATGTGGTTATCATCAAGTTCTATATTGATGCTTATCTGTGTTTGTCTCATTTTTCCGAGTTTCGAGTTTCGAGTTTCGGGTTCCGAGTTTACCTCGTAACACGCATCTCGTATCTCTTTTTAATTTTTAGGTTTATAATTAGTATCGTTAAATATTTCTGTGGCACTTTTTTGCAAAAACTGTTGGAGTGTAATTTCAGGATGTTCGGCCAAGTATTTTCTGCAGATTTGCCAACCTATAAATGCACCCACTCTAGGCGAAGATTTTTGGTCAATTTCGGTGTAAAATTTAGAAAAAGGACCTTTGTTTAGAAATCTTTCGTTTAAATTACTATCATCACTAAAAAGTAAATCATTTTCTACAAAATAATTCCAAATATTTTCTTCGTTAGAAACAGCCCAGTCTTGTTGTGCCTTAGAATATCCTATTTTATATTGGTCTAGTGTTTTTGGCAAAAAAGCGTCTTGTAAAGTCAGTAGTTTACCTTGATTAATGATTTTATCTAAAAATTTATTTTGGTCTGGTGTTACAGGTGTGTAATCTATAGCTATAGTTTCCGAAACTCGGGAGATTACATTTTCTGGATTCATGTCTTTTTTAATATAATTGTCTATTCCTTCATAATATTCAGATTTTTCGCCCATAAAAGCAGAAAGGTCTATGAATAGAATTTTTTGGTCAGGGATGTATAAAATAGGTTCTTGGTACAATTCTGTAGCCGAAGAAAACACATATACTTTAGGATTTTGAAATTTCGGAAAATAATATTTCACGTGCGCAAATAATTCAGTTAAATCTTTTTCTAATTGCGAAATTTTATTGAGAGAAATAGCATTTTTATATATTCTTCTCTCTAGAGTATTGTTTCTTTTTTTCTCATAAGTAGCATCTGGAACTTGCGGTGCTAAAAAAAAGCTGTACTTCTCTTTAAATTCTTGAAAAGGAATTTTTTCATTATAAAATTCAGCAGAAATATCGGTGATTTTTACAGGTTCAGAGGATTTTACTTCTACATTCCAACGGTCATTTTCTTCTTTATTACAAGAGAAAAGGGTAAAAAAAAGGGCTGTAAGTAATAAAAATAAGATATTTTTTTTCATTATCATAGAATTTAGCAGTGGTTTGCGCTGAATACGTCCAAAATTTTAATTATTTTTACATCAGTTTTAGTTTCGCAAAAATAAGAAATAAAGGATGAATATCAGAATAGAAACAGAAAGATTAATTCTAAGACCATTTCAGGAAGATGATGTGGAGAGATTGTTTTTACTAGACAGCAATCCCGAAGTGATGAAATACGTAGGACAAGAGCCTTTAACCAAAAAAGAACAATCTGCCGAAGTCATCAAAATGATTCAAAAACAATATTTAGAAAACGGAGTTGGTAGATTGGCTGTTATTGAAAAAGAAAGCAATTTATTAATTGGTTGGAGTTTTCTAAAATACCTGACTGATGAAATTAATGGGATTAAAAACGTATATGATTTGGGCTACCGATTTTTACCAGAATTTTGGGGAAAAGGCTATGCTACAGAATCAGCAAAAGCAAGTTTAGAATATGGTTTTAAGGAAATGAATTTAGATAAAATTTGTGCGCACGCTCATTCTGAAAATGTGGCTTCTAATCATACTTTAAGAAAATTGGGTTTCGTAGAAAAAGGAACTTTCGAAGAACCAGACGGAACTTGTTTTTGGTATGAAATAGAAAAATAATGAATTTTCTCTATAAAAATCTAAAATCTAAAATTTATAATTATTAATAATATGCAAACAGAAAAAGTAATAGATTACATCGTAAATTGGTTGAAGGATTATGCTACAAAAGCTGGCGTAAAAGGGTATGTAATAGGAGTTTCGGGTGGTGTAGATTCTGGTGTGGTTTCTACACTTTGTGCAATGACAGGTCTCAAGGTTTTGACTTTAGAAATGCCAATTCGTCAACAAAAAGATCAAGCTTCTCGCGCTTTGGAACACATAGATTTTCTAAAAAATAAATTCCCAAACGTAGAAGGCTTCACTGTTGATTTGAATGAACCTTTCGAAGCGTTGTACAAAACTTTTGATGTAAAAGATGATGAATTTCCTGCCGAAAAACTCGCTTTTGCCAATACCAGAAGTAGATTGAGAATGTTGACTTTGTATTATTACGGACAAATCAACGGACTTTTAGTTTGCGGAACTGGTAATAAAGTGGAAGATTTTGGGATTGGTTTTTATACCAAATACGGTGATGGTGGCGTAGATATTTCTCCGATTGCAGATTTGTACAAAACTGAAGTTTATGCTTTGGCAAGAGCTTTAGATTTGCCTGAAAGTATTAAAAATGCCATTCCTACAGATGGACTTTGGGATGTGGATAGAACTGATGAACAACAAATTGGCGCAACCTATCCTGAATTGGAAAAAATCCAAAAAGAATGGGGAACAAAAACTGAAGCAGATTATAGCGGAAGAGATTTAGAAGTTTTCCAAATTTTCTCAAAAATGCACAAAGCAGCGCAGCACAAGATGAATCCAATTCCGGTGTGTGATGTTCCGGAAGAATGGAGAGATTAATTGAAAATTGATAGTTGAAAATTGAAAATGAATTTTCTCAAAACCAAATATCTTACGCCAATTGCTTTACTGATTTTCTTTATGCCTTTTTTGAGAAATTGCATTGGCAAAGTGGAAAGTGTTGAAACAGAAGTAATTGACACGACTTATGTTAGTACTTTAAAAGATGTTTCAAATAACCAAAAAAAATCTGCGGAATTTGACTTAAATAAAATTCAAAATGAGCCAAAATCTAAAATTGATAATAAGTTGTATGAAAATCTAAACGGTTATCAATTAGCAAAGTTTTTGCCTTCTGGCGTTTTTAAAAAAGAACTTAATTTTGAAGTTTTATTTTTTGGGTATAGTTTTTACACCTATATTTTGTTGCTTTCAATTTTGATGATTGTTTTTTCATGGCGAAGAAAATTTTTAAAAGTTAGAAATTTGGCTATTGCTAATATTATTTTGCTTGTAATCTCTACAATTTCACTTATAAAATCAGGATTTATAGATGAATTTTCTGATGTGAAATATGGGTTGTATGCTTTTTTAATGTATTCAATATTAATAATTTATATTTCAAACAAAGAAAATTCAGAATTAAAAACTTAAAATAGAGCACTAAAAATAAATTATGCAAAATAAAAAATCATTACTTTATATTTTTCTGGCTTTTGTGGCAGGATTGTTATTGATGTATCTTTTCACTCATTATAAAATTGAAAAGAAAAACGAAGTAAATAATCAAGAAAATACCTATCAAAAACCTGAAACTCAAAATCAGGATGATTCTTATTCTTATCAAAAACCATCAAAAAATAATTCAGAAAATTTTGAGAAAAAGAAATCTGATGATAATAGTTCTAATTCTAATATTGCTGAACTTACCAGTGAAAATGTAGTAATAAATTATGTGAAAGAACACCACGAACTTCCAGAATATTACATTACAAAATCCGAAGCCAAACGAAACGGCTGGAATCCTGGTGAAAGTTTGTGCGATGCAGTTCCAGGACGCGCGATTGGTGGAGACCATTTTAGCAATAGAGAAGGAAATTTTCCGAAAGGGGAACAATATTTTGAGGCAGATGTAAATTACAATTGCGGACACCGAAATGCAGACCGAATTGTCTTTACCAAAAGTGGAAAAGTTTGGGTTACACACGACCATTACAGAAGTTTCGAAGAAAGGTAGGCATAAGTCGTGACTTGTCTGAAAACCAAAGGTTTTCAAAAAATAGAATATGAAAAATTTAGCAAAAATAATTTCCTTTTTTACCCTGATTTCATTGATTTTTTCTTGTGAAAAGGAAAAGGAAAAAGAAAATTCTGAAAAAACCATCACCATTCTTATTCAACCTTTTGAAGATATAAAACCAAAACAGTTGGCAGAAATTTCTGAAAATATCAAAAAAATTTATCCTAAAATTAAAATTTTAAAACCTATTGATTTTCCAAAAAATGCTTTTTATGAACCAAGAAACAGATATAGAGCAGATTCTATTATAAAATATTTAAGAACCAAAACTCCCGAAAATTGTGTAATTCTAGCACTAACGAATAAAGACATCAGTGTTACCAAAGGAAAAGTGGCAGATTTCGGAGTAATGGGACTGGGGTACAGACCAGGAAATGCTTGTGTTGCTTCTACTTTTAGATTAAATGCTGAAAATAAAAGCGAACAATTCTATAAAGTAGCGATTCATGAGTTAGGACATACCCAAGGATTAAAGCATTGTCCAGATAAAACGTGTTTTATGAGAGATGCAGAAGGTAAAAACCCGACTAATGAAGAAAAAGATTTTTGCCAAAACTGTAAAAAAGTTTTGAGAGAAAAACATTGGAAAATTTAAATCAACTCAGACAATTTCAAACAAAATTAAACAAACCTATAATGGAAATTTACATAGACTTTTTAAAAATCGGTGATTACGAAGATTTTTATGCTCAATTGAAAGAAAAATTAACTTTGCCAGAATATTTCGGGGATAATCTAGATGCACTTTTTGATGTAATTACGGGCGAGTTAGAAATGCCTTTGCATATTGAATTTGTAAATATGAGTGTAGAGCAATTAGAAATTTTCGAAGATTTATTGACTACTTTAGAAGATGCCGAAGAGGAGGTGGAAGATTTTACTTTTTCTTACTATCTAGAACAATACGAAGACGAAGAGTAATTTTTGATTTACGATTTAAAATTGAAAATAAAAGCGCCCCGAAATTTTTCGGGGCGCAGTGTGTAAAAATTAAATTGATATAAAGATAACTAACTATTTCTTATAAATTCCAATTGGTCCATCCTGCATACCATACGTCGTTAGCGTCTTTCACAGCACCTCTGTATGTTACGGCAGTAAATCCTGAAGAAAGTTTAGCGTTTGTAAATGCAGCTCCTGTAAGAAGTGGAGAACCCGAAGCTGGAGAGAAGTTTGGTACAGAACCTACATTATTCCAAGCGCCAGTCAATTTAACATCTGTAGAATAATTGAGGATTGTATTTCCTTTAGCATTAAACCAAGTAGTAAGGTCTGCTAATGTATAGCCCGTAGCTGTAGCAGCAGCACCATATTTAAGAGGAGTAGTGCAAGCAGCAATAATGTTGTTTTCAAAATTAAGATTTCCGTTTCCAATGTTGGTATCCGTTGCAGTACCTTTGGTAGCGTCAATAAACAAACCTACAGGATAACCTACAAATACTGAGTTGAATACAGAAATAGAAGAGTTTCTTCTGATTTGTAATGCATTTTGGAACAATGAGTTAATAGAAGATGCATTAGTTGTAGTAGCTGAATTTTGGATTGGTCCAATAATCGTCATATTAGAAAAAATTGCTGATGTTTGAGGGGTTAAAGAAGAACCGTTAGCATCATTATCAGATTCAAAAGCGTTAGAACCAGAAACGTCTGCAATAGCTGCGTCTCTTACACCAATCCCGAATTGTATTTTACCTGCAAAACCGTTATCAGTATCAAAATCATCATCAAGACCTTTGTATGCAATGATGTGAGAACAATTTACGGTGCCTCCAAACCATTCGAAACTATCATCATTAGCATAAGCTACTTCTACATAATCTACTGTAGTACCGTTACCAACACCACCGAAAGTAAGTCCGTTAATTTCTTTGTCTGGTAAAAATGCATAACCAGCATATTCTATTCTTACATATTTTAAAATTCCACTGTTATCAGCAGCATTAGTACCACCGTATAAACCAAGACCTTCTGCATTGTTGATTCCTCCTTCGATTTCTCCTATACCAGCTTGCCCGTTATATGAAGAGTTAGTAGGTGCATTACCAAGAATTACAACACCAGCCCAGTCTCCTCTTTTAGGGCTTGCTTTTTCTGATGTAAATATAATTGGGTTTGAAGCAGTACCTTCAGCCATGATTTTAGAACCTTTTGTAATGATGAGCCCACCGTTTTTATCAGCTTCACCAACGATTTTTGTTCCTGGCTCTATGGTAAGAGTTGCGCCGTTTGTTACATATACCAAACCTCTTAATTTATACGTGTTATTTGCTTTAAGAGTTCTACTTGCTGTAATTTTTCCAGACAAGATAAAATCTTCGGTTGTAGTACCACCACCTGTATTGATGGTTTCTCCGTCTTCTTCTATTTTTCTACAAGAAGTTGTGGTTGCTAGAATTCCTATTAGTAAGGAAAATAAGGCAGTTTTTAAAAGTTTCATATTATAAAATTTTAATTATTTCTAAAAATGTTTTGTTAAAAGTTGTATCCTATTGTTAAGCTAAAGTTAGTACCTGTAAGTCTGCTAATTGCCAAGGCGTCTTTAGCATCGTACTTTTTATTATCATTAAGGTCGTGATAGTATTTTGCTCTTTGGTTCAGGATATCGGAGATGTTCAGTTTAATTTCACCTTTGTTTTTCCAGATTTTTTTAGCAATTTGATAATCTAGCAAAGGTCTTGGTGCTTCCCAAATTGGAGGTACTTGCTCGTTTCCTACATATAGAATTCTTCTTCCGATAATGTTGAAAAGAACAGTAGAAGAGAAACCAGTTTTTTGAGAATCATATTGCAGAGATAAATTCAAAGTATAAGGAGATTGTCCTTGCATTGGTCTGTTTACGTTAGTTGCAGCATCTTTCACTTTATTGTCTATCAATGCTAAGTTACCAGCCATTGTGAAATTTTGAAGTAACGATACAAAATCTAATTTTTTTCTAAATTCTAATTCTAATCCATAAGCATCTGCTTTATCTGCATTTAGGTAATTGAAGGTGTTACTTGTACCAGCGCCAGATTGATTAAAGTATAATTCGATAGGATTTTTGAAATTTTTGTAAAAACCAGCAACTGAAAAGATTTCGCCACTTTTTGGATAGAATTCCCATCTTATGTCTGCACTGGTAAGTTTAGTTCTTTGTAATTCTTTATTACCAATTACCGTAGCTCCTAGGTCAAAATCATAATAAGCAAGTGGTGATAATTCTCTAAATTCTGGTCTTACCACAGTCTGCGAACCTGCCAAACGAAGGTTCATTTTGTCATTTAATTTGAATGTAAGGTTCAAAGCAGGTAAATAATCTGTAACAGCACTATGTACATATCTTTCGTCACTTTTTTTAGTGCTTCCAACTACTTGGTCGAAATTTTCTACTCTCAATCCCCAAACTGCTCTTAGCCAAGAAGTAATATTATTGTCAAATTGTAAATATCCTGCATTTAGAATGGTATTGGCGATATATCGGTATTGTTTACCCGCAATTTCGTCGAATGTAAATAAGTTTCCACTTGTTCCGAAGTTTCCTTGATTGAAAATCGTTTCGAAAGGTTGTGAAAGAAGACTTTGATTAAATCCTTCTAATTGTACAGCAAAAGGTCTAGAATTGTAAATTCTATCTTTCACTTGGAATAAGTAACCACCTTTGATGGTTTGTTTTTGCCCGAAAAGTTCAAAAGATTTAGAAACATCACCTCCTGCATTGTATAGATAATCACTCAAAGTAGAGTAGAAGAAACTTCCTGATTTTTGTGAAAGACCATTCGAAATTAGTGCTAAATAAGGGCTTCCTGCCAAAGTAGGGTATTGGTTATATTGCAAACGCTGAAGCTGAGGAATGTATTGGTCTAAAATCCCGAAACTTCCGTACCAATTTACGCTAAGACCGCCAAGAGCATTTAACTTATGATTACCAATAAGTGTAGAATTGTAGAAGATAGTTTGTTTGTACCCAACTTCTCTTGCAATAATATTAGTTCCGTTTACAGGATCGAATTCAAAGTCTTTTCCTGTACGTATAGAAACGTGATTGTTGGTATTGTTGGTAATGATGTTTTTAAGGGAAATTTTGTTGTTGTCATTAAATTTTAAAGTTAAATTTAATAAACCACCAAGAATTACATCATTATTATATTTTGAAGTTTTATAATCGAAGTTTACATCAGCTTGTTCTCCGTTGATGGTGAAGAATCTGTTGTCAGAATTGGTAGTTCTTTTGCTATTACTGTAATTTAAAACAGCAATTACACCAAGGTCTTTTCCTAAAAATTTTGTATTAAGACCACCATCTAACTGTAAGCTCACATTTTCTGGATAACCATTATTATTATATCCGAAATTTTTAACATATTGTTTACCAAAATTGGTTTTTTCCGCATCAGAAAGTAAGCTAAAAGCATTTTTAGTAGGGAAACCAGCAGGTAGTTTTCTGTAACCATCTTCTAAACCTAGAAAATCTAATTTACCACCTTTACTTGTGTAGAAATCTTTTCCAATGGTATTAGAATTTCCACCAACACCTATTTGAGCGTTAAAAAATTTAGTATTTGGGATATCTTTTGTATTTACTTGTATTAATCCGCCTCCCCATTCACCAGTATATTCTGGGATAAAAGTTTTGTTGATGACCAATGTTTCAATTACACTTGCAGGAAATAAATCAAACGAGAACGTTTTTTTGTCTGGTTCGGTACTAGAAAGCTGAATCCCGTTAAGCATAGCTTGGTTATATCTGTCCGAAAGTCCTCTTACAACAATATATTTTCCTTCAAATAAACTTACACCAGAAACTCTTTTTAGTACTTCTCCGGTATTTCTGTCTGGGCTTTTTTTGATGGCTTCAATTCCTATTACCTGAGAAACAACACCCATGTTTTTTTGTAGTCCAATGGTAGAAGCAATAGTTTCTTTTTTAGCGCTAGACCTTAGTACAACGCCTTCTATTTCTTTGTCTTTTCCTTTGGCTTCAATCTTTGTTAATAAAATATCCAGATTGGTGTTTTCTGCTGATTTTATTTCTACATCGCTAATCTCTTTTTTGTTATATCCTTTGTAAATTACATTTACCGAATAATTTTTTCCAGGGTCTAGCGTTATTACGTAATAACCAGCTGCGTCTGTCTTTGTTTCTTTATCATTTACTTTTACAGTTACACCTTGTATAGGCGCATTATCTTTTTCATCTAAAACTCTTCCTTCTAAAACGTGGGTTTGCGAAAAAAAGAATCCTCCAGAAAAAAGAGTAATTGTTAAAATACTCTTACGAATAGTTTTATTCATTTTTACAATTAATTTTGCCGCAAAGAAATAACCATTTTGAGGATCTGCTGGTTTAGGAAATTTTAATTAATATTTAAATAAATTTTAATAAAATAGGAGTAATATTAATTTATTGTAAAATTTAATTTTTCATAACAATGCAATGGTTTTTTTACTAATTTTGAAAGGTTAAATAGTATAGATGAAAGACAAAAAAATTCTTTTAGTAGATGATGAGCAGGATATTCTAGAAATCCTATCATACAACCTGGAAAAAGAAGGTTACAAAGTTTTTACCGCTAATAATGGTAACGAAGGTATAGCAAAAGCAAAAGAAATAATCCCAGATTTAATCTTGCTAGATGTAATGATGCCAGAGAAAGACGGGATAGAAACTTGCCAAGAAATGAGACAAATCAAAGAATTACAAAAAACTTTAATTGTATTTCTATCTGCCAGAGCCGAAGAGTTTTCTCAGTTAGCAGGTTTTGATGCTGGTGCTAATGATTATATTGTAAAGATTATAAAACCTAAAGTTCTTATTTCTAAAGTTAATGCACTTTTACAGCTTAGTACGCAGACTTCGGAAAAGCAAATAAAAGTTTTAGAATTCGGGGATTTAATTATTGATAAAGACAACTTTAAAGTAACTAAAAAAGGCGAAAATCTATTACTTCCTAAAAAAGAATTTGATTTATTATACCTTTTAGCGTCTAATACTCAGAAAGTTTTTAAAAGAGAAGAAATATTAGACAAAGTTTGGGGAAATGACGTAATCGTAGGAGAAAGAACCATAGATGTACACATCCGAAGACTGAGAGAAAAACTAGGAGATGATTCTATACAAACACTTAAAGGTATTGGTTATAAACTTACTGTGTAATATTTCTAGCAGATGAAGATTTCTTTTTTTGGGGCTTCTATTTTAATTAGAAATCACTTACTTTCTATAGTTGCGGCATTATTTCTTACCGCTGCTATGGTTTCTATAGTTGTACTTTTTAATTATGCTCAAGAATCGGTCTCTAATCAGCACTCACAGTTTTATTTTTATCTGTTTTTGAGTCTGATTTTTATCTTTTTTACCAATTATGTAGTGATAGAGTTTTTGTTTAAATCTTATGGGAAAAATCAAATAAAAAAAATCTCAAACATACTACCAGATAATATGATTCACGAAGAAGAAACTGTGAATTTTAAAGAATTGGGAGAAATGATACAGAAAAACGTGTCAGAAATAGACACCATGAAAGAGATGGAAGATTACAGAAAAGAATATCTCGGAAACGTTTCTCACGAACTCAAAACACCACTTTTTTCAATCCAAGGGTATATAGAAACCTTAAAAGATGGCGCGGTAGAAAATCTTAATATAAGAGATAAATACCTAGAAAGAATTGGTAAATCTGTAGAAAGATTGCTCAATATTGTGAAAGATTTAGATATGATTAGCCAATTAGAAACTGGCGAGATTTCTCTTAATTATTCTAAGTTTGATATTAATCTTCTTATCAAAGAAATTTTTGAACTTCTAGAAATGCAAGCTCAGAATAGAACGGCAAAACTGGTCTTGCAAAATACTTCGCCAGTTTTTGTAAATGCAGATAAACAAAAAATATCTCAAGTTTTAATTAATTTAATTTCCAATGCAATTCACTATAGTAATAGAGAAGAAGCACTTATCAAAATAAAAACAACAATCAATAATAACCTGGCCATTATACAAATATCAGATAACGGAATGGGCATAAAACCAGAAGCATTGCCAAGGATTTTCGAAAGATTTTACCGTGTAGAGAGCAGTAGAAACAGAAAAGATGGCGGTTCTGGGCTAGGCCTTGCCATCGTAAAACACATTATGGAGGCGCATAAGCAAAATATTTCTGTAGAAAGCACCTATCTGGAAGGAACCACCTTTACATTTTCTTTAGAAAAAGCTTTGTGATTTCAATAATTTCTGTAAATTGGCATCATTAAAACGCTGGGAATTTAAGAAAAACTTTTTTTAATAAAAATTGAATTTTTTTAAAAACTCATATTTCTTTTGTTTTATCTTTGCTCCCAACATTAATACAAAATCAGTAAAATACAATTACAAAAAATTTAACTAAAGGTTTAGTAAAAAGTAAAATATGGTTTATAAGGTCAGAGTAATTTTAGACTCCAAAGAAAGTGTTTTCAGAGATATAGAAATCAAAGAAAAGCAAACACTATGGAATCTACATTTAGGAGTAAAAAGTGCATTCAGTTTACAAGGAGATGAGCTTTCTATGTTCACCATTTTAGATGATGAAGGTATGGAAATAAAATCAGTTCCTCTAGAAGATATGAGTGATGATGGTGATGGCGAAATTATGTCAGATGTGTATCTTATGGAAGCTTTCCAAAAGGTAGGAGACAAAATTCAGTTTCAATATGGGTTAATAGACCTTTGGGAGTTTTTCTGTGAATTGGTAGAAATTATAGACGAAAAACCTGCCGTTAACTATCCGATAACCGTTTTTAGATTCGGAAATGTACCTCTAAAAGCGCCTGGTAAATCTGGTGGTTCTGGTAAATCTGTAATGGCAGCAGCATTTTTAGATGATGATTTTACAGATTTAGATTCTGATTTCAAAGAAGATTTTGATGATGAATTTGGGACAGAAGACGAAGAAGATGACGGCTATGGTGATGATTTTGTAGATGAAGCAGATGAAGATTAATACTTTAAATTGATTAAATTCATATACAATCCGGAAAAATCTTTCCGGATTTTTTATGGTCATTAGTTACAAATTATTACATTTGTTTTCGCTAAAAATTTCAAACAATGAAAAAGCTAATTTTATCTGCAATATTAGGTTTTACCTTAATCTCTTGTGGAATTCAACAAAACTCAACTAAAATGACAGACTGGAAACATACCACCAATATTTACGAAGTAAATGTAAGACAATATACCAAAGAAGGCACTTTTATAGCATTTCAAAAAGAATTACCAAGACTCCAAAAAATGGGGGTAAAAACACTTTGGTTTATGCCAATTACACCAATAGCTCAAAAAGAAAAAAAAGGAAGCTTGGGAAGTCCTTATGCAGCGCAAGATTATACTTCTATTAATCCAGAATTTGGGACTTTAGACGATTTTAAAAATTTGGTAAATGAATCTCACAAAATGGGTTTCAAAGTGATTATAGATTGGGTAGCTAATCACACAGGTTGGGATCACGTTTGGACAAAATCTCATCCAGAATATTATATCCACGATGCAGATGGAAGTTTCCACAGAGCTTCTGGAATGGATGATATTATAGAACTAGACTACAAAAACCCCGAAATGAGATTGGCAATGATAGATGCTATGAAATATTGGGTAAAAGAAACCAATATAGATGGTTTCCGTTGTGATTTGGCAAGTTGGGTAGAAGTAGATTTTTGGCAGCAAGCAAGACCAGAAGTTGAAAAAATAAAACCGCTTTTCTTTTTAGGGGAATTTGATGAATTAGAAAATCCAGACTACGGAAAGGTTTTTGATGCTTCTTATTCTTGGACTTGGATGCACAAAACCGAAGATTTTTACAAAAAAAAATTACCACTTTCTACACTCACAGATTTATTGGCAAAATATTCTGCAATTGGCGATGGTTCTATGAGAGCTTGGTTTACTACCAACCACGATGAAAACTCTTGGAACGGAACAGAATACGAAAAATATGGAGAAATGGCAAAACCTTTGGCTGTATTTTCTGCAACTTGGGATGGTGTTCCACTTATGTATTCTGGCCAAGAATTGCCAATGCTAAACAAAAGATTAGAGTTTTTTGAGAAAGATCCTATTCCTTGGAATGGCTCTTATAAATTAGAAGAATTTTACAAAAAATTATACGAATTAAAATCTAAAAATCCTGCACTGAAAGGCGGAGATGCTAATGCTACTACCAAAATCTTGCAGACTAATGCACCAGATAAAGTATTGGCTTATCTTAGAAAAAATGGAAATGATGAGGTTTTGGTAATCCTTAATTTGTCTGAAACTCAACATTTGAAATTACAGATTTTAGATGATACGGTGAAAGGTAAATATAAAAGTCTTTTCTCTGGCTTAACGACTAATTTTGATGAAAAACCTACCATTGAAATGTATAAATGGGAACATTTGGTTTTTGAGAAATAAAAAATTTTTGAGGTCAAATTTAAATTTGATTTAAATGCAAAATCAATTGAGTCGGGCTTTAGCCCGACTTTTTAATAAAAAAATCATTTGGCTTTAGCCAAAACTCAAAGAATGAATAAACCAGAACTTTTAGAAATCATCAACCAAAAAATTTCAGAAAAAATTCAGAAATTAGAGCAGCTTATTGCAGAAACCAGAGCTTCTAACAATGACACCAAAAGTTCTATGGGAGATAAATACGAAACCTCCCGCGAAATGCTTCAACAAGAGATTAATAACCTGCAAATTCAATTGAATGAGCATTTAAAATCTCAACAAATTCTGAAAAATATTCAGCCAAATCCTCATAAAACTGTAACATTAGGAAGTTTAGTAGAAACTGAAAAAGGTATGTTTTTTGTTGCAATCTCTTTGGGCGAAATTACTTTTAATCAAAAAAAAATATTTGTAATTTCTACAGAATCTCCTTTGGCAAAAGCAATGAGCGGTAAAAAAACTGGAGAAAGTTTCGTTGTTAATAATTTACAACAAACCATCAAAAATATTTATTAAAAAAACTAAAACATTATGAAATCAAAACTAGTATTTATTTTCCTGCTAATCTTAAGTATTGCCAATTTTAGTGCTCAAACCATTCAGAAAATGATATTGAATTTTTCTGACGATATAGAAATTCACACCGAAAATTATGTTTTTATACTCAATAAAAACGGTTCAATGATGAGTTTTATTCCGAATGATTTTAATGGAAATATCGAATATTATGACAATTATTACAATCAATACAATTATGGTAAATATAAAAAAATAGGAAACCACGAAATTGAATATTGGAATACTTCAGACGAAAAAGATGCTAGGTATGGAAAGGTAAAAAAAATTGACAATATCGAAATAGATTATTGGGGTAGTTTCAATTATGACTATGGTAAATTTGGAAAAATTAAAAAAATAGGATTAATAAATATTGATTACTACGAAAAATATGGCTTTAATACAGAGATAGAAGGCAATGTCAAAAATATTAATGATTTTTTTATAGAATATTGGGACAATATTCAAGACAAAGCAAAATATGCAAAAATTAAAACCTTTGGTTCTGTAAAACTAGATTATTGGGATGATTACTACGGAGATAAATTGAGATATGGAAAATTAAAATCAATGGTTGGAAACTCTGATAAGATTCAAGTGAGAGTAAAATTCGGATTTAGTTTTAATGGGAATAAGCATCCTTCACCATCTGCCTTGTATTAATTTAACTTAGGGAAGTATTAATTGTTAATAACTTACCGCTTACCCTTAAAAATATTTACTGAAAATTTCTTTAATTTGTAACCATCATTCATCAACCATCATTTATCCATCATAAAAAATGCAAAACTACCTCGATTTACTTCAACATATTTTAGACCACGGAACAGATAAAACCGATAGAACAGGAACAGGAACCAGAAGTGTTTTTGGATACCAATTGCGTTATGATTTGTCTAAAGGTTTCCCATTAGTAACCACCAAAAAAGTGCATCTTAAATCCATAATTTATGAACTACTTTGGTTTATAAAAGGAGATACCAATATCAAATATCTTACAGACAATGGCGTAAGTATTTGGAATGAATGGGCAGACGAAAATGGTGATTTAGGACCAGTTTACGGTGCACAATGGAGAAGTTGGAGCGGTGCAAACAACAAGGTTGTTGACCAATTTTCTGAAGTCATTGAACAAATTAAAAAAAATCCAGATTCCAGAAGACTCATCGTTTCTGCCTGGAACGCCGCCGAAATTCCAAATATGGCTCTCGCTCCTTGCCATGCCATGTTTCAGTTTTATGTAGCAGATGGTAAATTGTCATTACAATTATACCAAAGAAGTGCAGATGTGTTTTTGGGCGTTCCTTTCAATATTGCGAGTTACGCTTTGCTTACAATGATGGTAGCGCAAGTTTGTGATTTAGAAGTAGGAGATTATGTACATACTTTTGGTGATGTGCATATTTATAACAATCATTTTGAGCAAGTTCAGAAGCAACTTTCTCGCGAACCAAGAGAATTACCAACGATGAAACTTAACCCAGAAATTAAAGATATTTTTGCTTTTAATTTTGAAGATTTTACGTTAGAAAATTATGATCCGCACCCTGGTATTAAAGCACCAGTAGCGGTGTAACTTCGTCAAAGTTTAAGCATAAATTTTTATTTTGGCGCCTAGATCCGCCCTCCGTTCCCGCTTCCCGAAGCCCAAGCAAATTCCCACATCATTTCGGGAGAGCTCCACTCAGGTCGGGACGCACCAGCTATACGTTTTCAATTCTATTTTTTAGAATTTTTGCAAAATAAACAATTGGTTTTTTAAAAAATAGTAACTTTGTTAAAAATCAAGGATGATGGAAATAAGAATCAGTTTAAATGAATACGCCGATATTCCTTTTATAAAGAAACTTTTGTCGCAGATAAAAGGTATTTCTGATATTGAATTGATAAAAGATGATGAGATGTTTTCCGACAAAGAAAATGAAGAAATTAAAGATTTATTGATGGAAAAAAGTCTCGATCAATCTAAAAATGGTGAAAAAGTAAAATATTCTAAAGAGATTTTAGATAAAGTTTTCAAATGATTCAAATTCATTTTACGAAAATAGCTCTTGATTTTTTAAATGAAATCAATACTTTTTCGAAATACAGATGGAGTCAAAAACAGATAGATAATTTCAGAAATGATATTGAAAATTTCATTAATTAGAAATTGGTATTGTAAATTATCCATATTATAGAAATTATAAAATCCAATATGCTCTTTTAGGTAAAAAACAGGTTACTTTATATTTCATAAAAGCATCTGAAAATAGTTATGACATATTGCTATTTTGGGCAAATAAAAAAAAATCCACAATTATTAAATAAATTATTAAAATAAATAATGAAAAAACTAATCATTGCCGCACTATTTTTAGGCCTATTTTTTAACAAAAATACTGCATTTGCTCAAACTGAAACTTCTGGTAGAACCGGAGTTTACAGAGCTACTCACACTAAATCTACAGAATTGAAACACACCAAATTGCGTGTGAATTTTAATTTTGAAAAAGAACAAATGAACGGAGAAGCTTGGATTACCGCTTCGCCATTTTTCTATGATTCTAATGAACTAGAATTAGATGCTAAGGCAATGATAATTAGTGATGTAGCATTAGAAAAAAACGGAGCTAGAACTCCATTGAAATACACTTATAAAGATGATATTCTTAAAATTTCTTTGGATAAAACCTACCAAAAAAATCAAGATTACACCGTTTATATCAAATATGTAGCAAGACCTAATGAAGTAAAACAACAAGGCAGCGCGGCGATTAATGATGCAAAAGGTCTTTATTTTATCAACGCTCAAGGAAAAGACCCGAATAAACCTACACAAATCTGGACTCAAGGTGAAACAGAATCTTCTTCTTGTTGGTTCCCAACCATTGATAAACCGAACCAAAAAACAACTCAGGAAGTATACATTACCGTTCCTAAAGAATATGTAACGCTATCAAACGGTTTGCTGAAAGATTCTCAGAATTTAGGAGAAAATCTTAGAACAGACCATTGGGTGATGGATAAAAGACATTCTACTTATTTGTTTTTTATGGGAATTGGTGATTATGCCGTGGTAAAAGATAAATGGAGAGACAAAGAGGTGAACTATTACGTAGAAAAAGAATACGAACCTTATGCCAAACAAATTTTTGGGAATACACCAGAAATGATGGAATTTTTCTCAAAAAGATTAAATTATGATTTTCCTTGGCAAAAGTATTCTCAAATGACGGCTAGAGATTATGTTTCTGGGGCAATGGAAAATACCACTTCTACACTTCACCAAGAATCTGCCCAACAAAAACCTGGAGATTTAATTGACGAAAATAAATGGGAAGACGTAATTGCTCATGAATTATTCCACCATTGGTTCGGAGATTTAGTAACCGCAGAAAGTTGGAGTAATCTTACCGTAAATGAAAGTTTTGCAGATTATTCAGAATACCTTTGGAATGAATACAAATACGGAAAAGACCAAGCAGATTATTGGTTGATGAAATCTCTAAAAAACTCTAAAGCTGACCCGAAAAACTTCTCCAAAGATTTGGTAAGATTTAATTACCACGACAGAGAAGATATGTTTGATGGTGTTTCTTACAATAAAGGAGGTGGTATTCTTCACATGCTAAGAAATTATCTAGGAGACGATGCCTTTTTTGCTGGTCTTAATGATTATCTTAAAACCAATGAATACAGTACAGGAGAGGCGCACCAACTAAGACTTTCTCTAGAAAAAGTTTCAGGGAAAGATCTCAATTGGTTCTTTAATCAGTGGTATTTTGGAAGCGGTTATCCTAAGTTGGAAGTTTCTTCTACTTATGATGCCATGAAAAAACAAGTTACGGTTTCTGTAGCTCAAACTCAAGACCAAAAATTTGAATTTCCTCTTGCAATTGATGTTTTAGAAAATGGTAAAATTTCTAGAAAAAATGTTTGGGTAAATGCAACTTCTAAAAATAATTTCGTTTTTGATGCGGCTAAAAATCCAGAACTGATTAATGCCAATGCAGATGGAGTTTTACTTTGTGATATAAAACAAGATAAGACACCAGAACAATTGTATCTTCAATACACTAATTCTAAAGATTTTTATAGCAAATACAATGCGATAGAAGCATCTAAAGATAATGTAGGAAAAAATCCTTTTGCGAATAAAACTATTTCTTCGGCACTAAAAGATCAATTTTTTAGAAATAGAATGTTAGCATTAGAATCTGTGCCAGAAGATGCTAAAGATTTCTTAGCAGATATCGAAAAAATTGCACAAAACGATCCGAAAACACTGGTTCAAGGAGCTGCAATAGGAGTTTTGGCAAAAACTAAAAATCCTAAATATGCTACATTATTTGAGAAAAGTTTAAATTCTGTTTCTAATTCTGTAAAAGGAAACGCTATTGCTGGTATTGCAGAAATAAATCCAGAAAAAGTGGCTACACTTTTAGACAAAATAGATTTAGAAAATGCCAATGAAGAGGTGATGAATAAATTATTACCGATTATTGTGAAAAATAAAATCACTTCTCAAATGCCAAATATTGCACAAACTGTTGCTTTTTATCCGTTTATAGGATTCCAAAATCCAGCTTTGGCGCAGCCAGCAGAAGAGGGTTTTAATTGGATTATGGATTCTGATAATACCAAAGCGGTAGAAAAACTTACAGGCATTTTGAAACAAGTAAAGTCTCAGATTGGTGATAATGCACAAGCTAAAATGATGATTAGCGATATTCTAAAAAAAGGTATTGAAAGAAAAATGAAACTTTTCAGAGAAAACCCTAATAATCAGAGTGTGAATAAGCAAATAGAATTACTTAACAAAACGATAGATGCTTATAAAGACTAAAAATTAACCTCTCAAAAATGAGAGGTTTTTTAGTTTTTTAAAGAAAAAAAGATAAAATTCATAGCATAATTTTTTTGCTATGAACTTTCAACTCATTAAATTCGTACAGTTTTTTTTAAATGAGTTTAGTCTTACAATTAAATAGACTTAATCTTCTAAAACATATTAAAAATTTTATCAATGAAATTCGGAATTGAAGCGGCAAGTTTTTTTGTGCCTACGTTGTACTTAGAAATTAAAGATTTAGCAGAAAAACGCGGTATAGAACCTGCAAAACTAGAAAAAGGGTTGGGATTGAAGAAAATGGCATTCCCAGATGTGCACGAAGATGCAGCTACTTTTGCAGCAGAAGCATTACTAAAACTGATAAATGATTATAACATAAATCCTAAAGAAATTTCTAGAATTTATCTAGGTACAGAGAGTGCGGTAGATGCAGCTAAACCTACTGCTACTTATGCTATGCAAATGGTAGAAAGTGCTTTGGCGAATAAATTCGGAGAGAGAAGTTTCAAGAATTGTGACGTAGTAGATATGACTTTCGCGTGTGTAGGAGCGGTAGATGCTATGCACAATTGCTTAGATTTTGTAAGAGCTAACCCTACCAAAAAAGCAGTGGTTATAGCAAGTGATTATGCAAAGTATGAATTGGCTTCTACTGGAGAATATACACAGGGAGGGGGTGCTGTAGCGATTTTAATCTCTTCAAATCCAACTCTTTTAGAAATAGAGAATGAGTTTGGGGTAGCTACAGATAGTGTTTTTGACTTCTTTAAACCAAGAAGGCATACTACTAAAAATTTAATTCAAGGTTTACCAGAAACTTTTGCTGATAAAGTAGAAATTTTTACAGACGAACCTGTTTTTGAAGGACAGTATTCTAATCAATGTTACCAAGACAGAATAAGAGAGGCTTATGTACATTATCAGGAAGAAAGCGGAAAAATAAAGCCTTATGAAAATTGGAGATTCTTAATCTTCCATTTGCCTTATGCATTCCACGGAAAGAGATTGTTTACCGAAATTTTCGGAATTGAAAACGGAATGAATACCGCAACTTCTGATGATATTAAAGCCATTGCCCAGACTGAAGAATATAAAAATCTAGTAGCAGAAAAAATAGAAATTACACAACGTGCAAGCTCAGAAATTGGGAATTTATATACAGCTTCTATTTTTATGGCTTTGCTTTCGGCATTACAAGTTTCATATTCCGAAGGAGAAGATTTAGCAGGTAAAGAAGTTGGTTTCTTATCCTATGGAAGTGGAAGTAAATCTAAGGTTTTTGCGGGTAAAATAGGAGAGAATTGGAAGAATGTAGTAGGAAAATGGCATCTTTTTGATGAATTAAATAAAAGAGCGGCTATAGATTTTGATACCTACGAGAAGCTCCATCGTAAACAATTAGAGCAATCTGTAAATCCTGATTGGAAAGGTTTCGGACTCATAAAAATAGAAAAAGAAAATCCAGTTCTAGTTGGCGCTAGATACTATGATAAAAGATAAGAGTTTTAATACGAATATGGATAAAAATAATCAGAATAAAAATTCTGATTATTTTTTTATCCTTTTGTGTAATAGGCTAATGACTGTCTTGTTTTAAATTTGTAATGTGTTTTTTTAATAAGAATAATTATAATTTATATTATTTATACATAAATAAATATAAATATGAATTTTAATAATTAAATTGGCAGAATAAATCTAGTAATATAGGATGAAAGCCAGATATATTTTTTTAAAGTGCTTTTTGATCTTATTTTTTGAGATTGTAAAATCTCAAACTACAAGTGATGTATATATATCTGATGCGCAAAACAACCAAGATCCCACTATAAGTTGTAGTTATCCTTTTGTAAATGGTAGTTGTGTGCAATTGACGGCCAATTATCCTCAGTTTAGATTAACAGATTCTTACCAAGTTTCTTCTGTTCCTTATGCTCCTTATTCTGCACCTACGAAAACAGTGATTAAAGGTAATTTAGATGATGTTTTTACGGGTATTATAGATATACCTTTTAATTTTTGTTTTTATGGAAAATCATACAGAAAATTGGTGATTGGTTCTAATGGAATGATAAGTTTTGATATTAATCAAGCCAATCAAGCCAACGCACCTAATTTTTCTGATGCCTTACCCAATCAAAATTTACCAAAAGAATCTATTTTTGGAGTCCTTCATGATATGTATTTTTCTACCACAGATGATTCTGAAATTAACTATTCTGTGATTGGCACAGCTCCTTTTAGAAAATTTATAGTTAATTTTTATAAAGGGAGACTTTCTGGGTGTGAGACGCAAAATTCTACTTCGCAGATTGTGCTTTCAGAAGGGAGCAATACCATAGAAATTTTTGTGGAAAATAAAGAAATTCCTTGTAATCTGGCAAAATTTAGAAATTCTTTAATAGGGATAAATGATGCTACAGGCAACCTAGGGATGTCTGCTACTGGAAGAAATACTGGGGTTTGGGCAGCTCAAAATGAAGCATGGTTTTTCTCACCTGCTGGTGCTAATTTGGTGCCTAATTTTATTTGGTATGATGCATCAGGAAGTGTAATTGGTAATGCAAAAGACCAAATCGTTTGTCCTCAAAAAGAGGAGAGATATAAAGTAGATATTATTTACACTACTTGTAATGGAGATACTACCACATATTCTGATGATATCAATCTGAAATTTACAATTGACTATCCTACAGTACAATCGTACACCAAAATTACTTGTAATGTTACAGATAATATTACTTTGGCAGATTATAAAAAATTTTTAACGACTAACGATTCCTCAAACTTTAACTTTGAATTTGTAGATGTTTCTACTGGTCTGGTAGTGGATGAAAATACGCCTTTTACCATCAGTGCAGACAGAACTTTTAACGTGACTGTTTCCAATAAAAAATTTCCAGATTGTAAAAAAACAACAACCCTTTTACTCAAGTTTTATTCAGACAATATTTTAACCAACAGACTTAATGTTTGTGATATGAAAAATGATGGAGTAGAGAATAACTTTGAGCTTAATCAATTTAATGTAAGATTGGTTGGTGGTAATTATCAAGGTGCAGTTTCTTATTTTTCTAATTATAACGATGCTCTTAATAATGTTAATCAAATTACTACTGCTAATTTGGTAAATGGTAGTCAGTTTTATGTAAGGTTAGCATATCAAAATTGTGTGAATGTTTTAGGGCCTGTTACGGTTAATTTTAATCCAACTCCAGTGATTATTTCACCAGTAGATATCGAAATAAAAGTATGTGATTCTAATGATGATGGGATAGAAAAGTATGATTGGGTAGGATTGGTAAAAGATAAAATTACTACAGATGCTGGCGTTTCTTTAATAAGGGTTTTTAATTCTTATGCAGAAGCGTTCAATGCTTTACCTTCTAATCTTGGGCTTACTAATATTGTAGCAGGTACCTATAAGGTGTATGCGAGAGCAGAATATCCTGGTGGTTGTTTTTCTATTGCAGAGATTAATATGAATGTAATTTTTGGAGTTGTAAAGTTCAATAATTCTGATACTTACATTTGTTTTGATGGAACTCAGGATATTTCTGTGAATTTAGATACACTTACCACAGGAATGTTAATAGAACCATTAGACGGTTCGGTTACAGGGCCTGTATATTTCGCTAATTATCAGGATGCTATAGATAATGACCCTGCTAAAATTATTCCTGCAAATCAATTAATTACGGATGATGGAGATTTTGTGACTAAAATTTTTTATGCAAGGTTTGACAAAGGTACAGATTGTTATTCCATAAGACCTGTTAATATTTATTTGATTCATTTGGTTAAAAATATTGACCAATTTAATGTTTGTGATGATAGAAATAATGGAGTAGAAGATATTAATCTAAATAATTATGCATCACAAGTTAATAATCAGCTAGGTACACAAGTTTTATTTTTTGATACCAATGCAGCAGCTCAGGCTAATGTAATTGGTACTAATATTACATCTGTAACAATCAATGGAAATCTTACGGTTTATGCTAGAGTAAGTTATCAGAATTGTGTTTTGATTTTTCCAGTTGTTTTTAATTTGGTAAATACGCCTAAAATTGCTTCCGAAGTAAATGCTACAATCAAAAATATTTGTGATAATAATGCAGATGGAAAAGAAAATTTTAATATTAGGGTTTATGAACCTCAGATTAATGTCAATAACGAAAATCTATACTTTATCTACTATCAAAATTACAATTCTACTAATAATTCTTTTTCTAATCAATATCCAGATCCTACGAATATCTCTGTAGGAAACGGAAGCGTAGTCTATGTAATGGCGAAATTTAAAAATTCTAGTTGTTTTTCGGTTTCAAAAATTAATTTCGATATTGCATTTTATCCGCCTATTTATTTGAATAAAAATGCAGTGCTTAAAATTTGTGATAAAGATTTGAATTTCGGAGAGTCTTTTGATTTATCAAAGGCTACTTCACAGATTTTTGACCAAAATAATAATCAAGTTCAGCTTTCAGATTTAGTAATTACTTATTACGCTACCGAGACTGATGCTAATAATGGAACTTTGGTTGGTAGAATTACATCTCCTTATGTTACTTCTGCTGCTAATGTTTTTGTTTATGCTAGGTTTCAGTCTAGAACTTATGGTTGTTATTCGGTAGCACCTATCAATTTACTGTCTTATTTCCCAGTTAAAGCTAGAAATTCTGTTATCCAAATTTGTGATAATAATGTAGATGGTTTTTATGATGTCAATTTATTAGATTACAAAGACCAAATGGTACAGGTTCCAAGCGCTGAAAATGTTTACACTTTTTATCTCAATCAAGCAGATATTGGGATTTTGGGAAGAGAAATACCTAATCCAAGCAATTTTATTCTGAATCCTTATACTTCTAAAATTTGGGTGTATGTAGAGAATTTAAAGGATTGCGGTAGTAGTGCCGAAATCAATTTTATAAACGGAACTCAGCTTGTAATAAATCCTAATCAATTCTCAATCAATACCATTTGTGATGAAGGCAATGATGGTAAAGAAACCATTAATTTAAGTTCTTTTGAAGCTAATTTTGGTACATCTTACACGTATGAATATTTTGAAACAAGACAAAATATGATTGATAATCAAAATAAAATTCAGAATCCATCGAATTATCTTTTTGATGAATCAAAAGGAATTTCTAGATTTTATGTGAAGGTTTCTCAAGCAGGTTTTTGTCCTAATTTTTATACCATAGATGTTAAGTTAAACAAAACACCAATCATCACGATTAATGATGAGTATTATTGTAAAAATGATTTGGTAGGATTAGACATTCGTCCGGATTTCACAGGTTTAGATGTTATTTATTATAAATGGGAATATCCAGACGGTACAATTTCTGAAGGAGCTGCTCAGAATTTTTTAACTGGGGTTAAAAAAACAGGAACATATAAATTAACCCTTACTAATTTGGCTAATTGTACTTACACCGCAACTTTTAAAGTAATTAATATAGATACACCAGAAATTACAGCACTATCTGGTGAAAATGATTATTACACTGTCACCGCAACTGGAACGCTGGGCAAAAAAATAGTCTATTCTAAGGATTTGATTATTTGGCAAGATAGTAATGTTTTCACCAATTTACAGCCTGGAGATTACACATTCTATGTAAAATATTCTGATTCTGATTGCTATGGAGATATGAGGATGGGAAGAATTTTCACTGTAATTAATGCCTTTACACCAAACGGAGACGGCGTAAATGATTATTGGAAACTTAGTGGTTTAGATATTTTTCCAGATAATTCTACATTACAAATTTTTGATAGATTTGGAAATTTGGTGTACAGGCAAATTAGCAATACAGAATTTATCTGGGATGGTAAATTTAATTCTAGAAATTTAGTTACCGATTCTTATTGGTATGTGATAAATGCAGCAGATGGCAGAACGTACAAAGGTTGGATTTTATTGAAAAATAGAAATTAATTGATATAAAAAAGCTTCACCATTAGATGAAGCTTTTTTCAATTTTATTGCTCTATTTTGAAACTGTCTTTCAATGTTACTGTTCTATTGAAAACCAGTTTATCGTCAGTAGAATCTTTGTCTAGTGTAAAATAACCAATTCTTTGGAATTGATAGTGGTCTTCTACTTTAGCGTTTTTAAGACTTGGTTCTGCATATCCTTCAATTATTTTTAAAGAATCTTTATTTACAAATTCCATAAAGTCTGTTTCTTTTTCTGCATCTGGTTGCTCGTGCGTGAAAAGTCTGTCATACACCCTTACTTCAATTGGTAAAGCATGTTGAGCAGAAACCCAATGTAGTGTTCCTTTTACTTTTCTCATACTAGCTTCTGTTCCGCTTCCAGATTTAGAATCTTCGTCGTAAGTAGCATATATGGTGGTAATTTCGCCGTTTTCGTCTTTTTCTACTCTAGTAGCTTTTATGATATAAGCAGATTTCAAACGAACTTCTCCACCTATGGTTAATCTGAAGAATTTTTTAGGAGCTTCTTCCATAAAATCTTCTCTTTCTATGTATAGTTCTCTAGAGAAAGGGACTTGTCTTGTTCCTGCGTTTTCGTCTTCAGGATTGTTTTCGGTTTCTAGCCATTCTTCTTTTCCTTCAGGATAATTTTCTATTACCAATTTTACAGGATTTACTACAGACATTACTCTGGTCGCAATTTTGTTAAGGTCTTCTCTTGCACAGAATTCTAGTAATTGTATATTGATAAGATTTTCGCGTTTTGCTACACCTACTCTGTCTATAAATTCTCTAATTGCTTTCGGGGTGTATCCTAATCTTCTCATGCCAGAGATGGTAGGCATTCTAGGATCATCCCAACCTGTAACTACATTTTCTGCTACCAATCTTTGTAATTTACGTTTAGAAGTTACCATATAAGTAACATTCATTCTGGCAAATTCTCTTTGTTTATTGCGTACTTTACCCTCTTCATAAACTTGGTCTAGGTACCAATCATACAATGGTCTGTGGTTTTCAAATTCTAATGAACAAAGGGAATGCGAAATTTGCTCTAGATAGTCGGATTCGCCATGAGCCCAATCATACATAGGATAGATTTTCCATTTTTCGCCAGTTCTGTGGTGAGGTCTTTTAAGAATTCTGTACATTACAGGATCACGCATATTCATATTAGGCGAGGTCATGTCTATTCTGGCTCTTAGAGACATAGCACCTTCTTCGAATTCTCCGTTTTTCATTTTTTCAAATAAATCTAGAGATTCTTCTGTAGGTCTATTTCTGTAAGGAGATTCTATCCCTGGTTCTGTAGGGTTTTTTCTTTGTTCTGTAATTAATTCAGATGGTTGCTCATCTACATAAGCTTTACCTTGTTTAATCATTTCTACAGCCCAATCATACAATTGCTGGAAGTAATCTGAAGCATAAAGTTCTTGGTCATACGTAAAACCAAGCCATTTAATATCTTCTTTGATGGCATCTACAAATTCCTGTTCTTCTTTTTCAGGATTGGTGTCATCAAATCTTAAATTTACTGGCGCTCCATATTTTTGTCCCAAACCAAAATTAATACAAATAGCCTTGGTGTGACCTACGTGCAAGTAACCATTAGGCTCAGGCGGAAATCTGAATCTTAGCTTAGCTGCATCTAGACCATTTTCGAGGTCATTTTCTATGATTTGTTCAATGAAATTGAGCGGTTTTTTTTCTTCTACTTCCATAATCAATTCTTGTAATATGCAAATTTATGAAATTTAGAATATTTTTATGAATTATTTATCTGTTTAAACGATTAGGTATTGAATTTTTATTTTTCATTTATGAAATATTTAATCATATATCGTATTTATTTTTATATTTTTATTGTTTTAACAATATTTTTTATAAATTTACAACATTACACAAAGGTGTACTTGTGTAAAAGTAGGTTTATTTTGATATTTGTTGTTGATAACTTATTTATATGATCGAAATAACGGTAGCAATAGTAGAAGATGAAAAGCATTACAATAATGCCCTCAAAAAAATTATAGATTATGATGCAGACTTGCGTTGTGTAGGGCAATTTTATACTGGTAATGAAGCGCTTAATCATCTTGTAACCTTAAAACCTAATGTGGTTTTGATGGATATTAAACTGCCTGATATGAGCGGAATAGAAATAATGTCTAAAATAAAACCTCAGTTAGAGGATACTCAGTTTATGATGTGTACCAGTTTTGAAGATGATGAACACATTTATGATTCTCTCAAATTCGGGGCAGCTGGTTATCTAATTAAAGGCGAGAGTATGGATAAGATTATTTCGTCTATAAAAGATGTACATAAAGGTGGCGCTCCCATGAGTTTTGGTGTTGCAAAAAGAGTATTGAATTATTTCAGAGAAGAAAAATCAGAATTTAATAATCATTTGAATGATTTATCTAAATCTGAACACGAAATTTTAGAATTATTAGCTCAAGGTTTATTATATAAAGAAATAGCTGATATAAAAGATGTTACAATAGACACAATAAAAAAGCATGTAGGAAACATTTACAGAAAACTACATGTAAGTAATAAAGTGGAAGCTATTAATATTTTGAAAAAACACTGATATTAACTATATATTTTCGTAAATGAAAACAAAAACTACTCTTATGAGAACTGTTGCAGTTTTTGCAATGTTCATACTTTTTAATTGTAATAAAAATCCTAAAACTTCAGAAGATTTACTTTCTGCCTCTAATTTTGATAGCGCAAGCGTAAAACAAGATCCATTGGCAGATGTTCCTATGCCAGCAAAGCTAGATTCTGCGATGAGACAAAGTTTCGATAAAGAAACCTATCAAGAATTGAAAAAATTAAGCAAAAAGAACGTTAAATCTTTTTTTATCACTAAAGAGAATTATTTAAAAATGATAGATGATTTACCTGTAGGTGCAGATAGAGTTTCTTTTAGTTTTGTACAATTTAATAGTGCTAAATTTCCAGGTAAGTACAAGGAATTATCAAAATTTGATGGCTCACTGTATATGTTGTATTCTTATATTGATAAAAACGGGAAAAATCTTACCCAAAAAAATTATGCGATACTTTCTGTAAAAGACGCGGTAGAAGTGTCTGAAGTAGATTTTAAGGTGATGGCAGAAGATTATGTAAACAATATAAAATCAAAAATTGACCGATTTGTAAAAGGATCACAAGGAAATACATTGTCTGTTAGGATTTCTAGAGAAGATTTGGAAGCGTATAAAGCTAGAATTGCGACAAAAAAAGATATTGGTAAATTTAAAATTACTCTAGCACAATGGGTTGTATTTGATAATTTTCTAACCAAAGGGCAATCTTCTGCTTTGTCTAAAAAATTATCTTATTTTGCAGATGAGAATATAGGGCAGATGACTTTTATTACAGACTGTGTAGGCACAAATGGTCAGAATATAGAAGATCTTTCTGGTGATGATATGAATGTTTTATGTCCAAATATTTGTGATTAGTATATGAATAGTTTATTATTATCAAATATTTATAATATAGTTGTCATTATAAATATGTTATATTCCCTATATCTTTTATTTTGGAAAAAATATGCAGAAAGACAGAGATATTTTTATTTATATATTTCTTTTGTTTTTTTTGTTGATGTTTTGGGGCTTTATATTAGAAGGTATTTTCATGTAGGTCAAATTTATTTATATTTCCCGCTTTTTATATTTACCATTTCATATTTCGCATATTTCTTTGGAAAAGATTATAATGATAAGGTAAATAAAACTATATTATATCTTTTAACTTTTATAGCATTCATTCTTCTTTTTGTTTTTCAAATAAAAAATGATAAGTTATTAGTTATTTCTACAACTACTATTTTAGTGGTTATTTTGTACCAACTCATTTTATGTCTCCAATGGTTTTGGTATATTGTAAATCATGCTGATGAGCAAAATATAATACACAAACAAGCTTTTTGGGTAAGTTGTGCCTTGCTCATTTGGAGTACTTTCGCTTTATTTAGAATGTATCCTATGTATGATTTGAGTAAAATAGATAGTGCTTTTTTGGCTACTATCATAGATGTTTTTCAAGTGGTGAATATTATCACGTACTTACTATACATTAGAGGTTTAAGGTGTACAGATTATAATATTCTTAGAACTTTTAATCACTTTTAAATAAAATGAATCATTTACCAGAGCAAGTAAAATTCATGTTTTTAATAGCACTCATTATTCTTATGATGTTTGCGGGATTTATTGTGATGGTAGTGATGGTTTACAAAAAGAAACAATTAGTCTTTCAAAAAGAAAGGTTGCTGCAAGATATTCAGTATAGAAATCAACTGTTAGAAAAAGAATTAGAGATTCAGAGAAAAGTTCAGGAAGAAAGGGAACGTATTTCTCACGATATGCATGATGATCTAGGTGCTGGTATTTCTGCATTAAA
>DDFD01000043.1 GCA_002337005.1 Flavobacteriales bacterium UBA1937
AATTAGACGTTAATTAAAAAGTAGAAATATAGTTATCATTTGTGTTTTTCTCTTTCGTTACCTTTCCATAGGTAACGGAAGGGATTTTTAATTAGAAAAGAATTCACATTCATACATTCATATTTAATTAAGAATTGGTGCAATAAGAAATTTATTGCACCTTTTTTTGTGGAATTTTCAAAAAAAATAATATATTTTATTAATTCTACAAAATTCTTATATTTGTAGAAATCCAATATTAAGATGCAGGCAACTTATATAGAAACTCAAAACGTTACTTTTTTAGATTTTAAAAAGCAAATTTTAGAAGATTATAAGCTGGGTAGAATTTCACGTGAAATGTCTTATCTGGCAAGAAGAGAGGTTTTGACAGGTAAAGCTAAGTTCGGAATTGTAGGTGATGGTAAAGAATTACCTCAGATTGCAATGGCTAAAGTTTTTAGAAATGGTGATTTTAGAAGTGGATATTACCGAGACCAAACTTTTGCAATGGCAGTAGGTGCTTTAACCATAGAAAGTTTTTTTGCGCAGCTATATGCAGATACTTCTCTAGAAAGAGACCCTGCCTCTGCCGGAAGACAAATGAACTGTCATTTTGCTACAAGAAGCCTAAACGAAGATGGATCTTGGAAGGATCTCACGAAAATTAAGAATATTTCTTCAGATATTTCTCCTACAGCTGGGCAAATGACCAGATTGCTTGGTCTAGCGCACGCTTCTAAAGTTTTTAAATCTATCAAATTTTCTGGTTCTGATAAATTGAGTAATAACGGAAGCGAGATTGCTTTTGGTACCATAGGTGATGCATCTACAGCAGAAGGGCATTTTTGGGAAACTCTAAATGCAGCTTGTGCTATGCAAGTTCCTATGATTCTTTCTATTTGGGATGATGGTTACGGAATTTCTGTACCTACGCATAACCAAAGAGCTAAAGAAGATATGGCAGAAATGCTCTCTGGTTTCCAACGAAAAGAAGGAAAAAAAGAAGGCTGCGAAATTATAAAAGTTAAGGCATGGGATTATCCTTCGTTATTAGAAGCTTATGCTAGAGCAGAGCACTTTGCTAGAACAGAATCTGTGCCTGTGGTGGTTCATGTAGAAGAAGTAACTCAGCCACAAGGTCACTCTACCTCTGGTTCACACGAAAGATATAAATCTGATGAAAGATTACAATGGGAAACAGAACACGATGGTCTTCTTAAATTTAAAAATTGGATTGCAAATTATTCCATAGAAATTGAAGGGGTTCAGCATACATTGGCATCTTGGGAAGAGCTAGATTTATTAGATAGAGAAGCAAAGAAAACGGTAAAAGACGGTCAAAAAAGAGCTTGGGAAGATTACAGAAATAGTATTGATGATATAAGAACAGCCACTTTACCTTTAATTGAAACGCTTTCTAAAGATATTCCAGAAATTAAAAAAGAGATTGATAAATTTAAATCTGTAATTTCTTTAGGGAAAAAAGATGTTTTCCATTTGATAAGAAAAACCTTGTTGTGGACTAGAAACATTAATTCTGAAGAAAGAAACCAATTGAAATCTATTTATAATACAGTATTTGAAATAGAAACAGACAATTACTCTTCTCATTTACATTCAGAATCCATTTGGAAGGCTACCAATATAAAAGAAGTAAAACCTGTCTATTCTGATCATTCTGAAGTAGTAGATGGTAGAGTAGTCATCAGAAATAATTTTGATAAAATTTTTGAAAAATATCCTGAAGCATTGGTTTTTGGAGAGGATACTGGTAAAATTGGTGACGTAAATCAAGGTTTAGAAGGTCTTCAGGAAAAATATGGTAGTGTAAGAATTTCCGATACTGGTATCAGAGAAGCCACTATTTTAGGACAAGGAATTGGTTTGGCGATGCGTGGTCTTCGTCCTATAGCAGAAATTCAGTATTTAGATTATATTCTCTATTGTTTGCAAGGTCTTAGTGATGATTTAGCTACACTTCAGTACAGAACCAAAGGCGGACAAAAAGCACCAGTAATTGTAAGAACTCGCGGTCATAGATTAGAAGGGATTTGGCATTCTGGTTCTCCTATGGCAGGTATCATAAATTTAGTAAGAGGTGTAAATGTCTTAGTTCCAAGAAATCTGACCAAAGCTGCTGGTTTTTATAATACTTTATTCCAAAGTGACGAACCTGCCATTGTGATAGAATCTCTTAATGGTTATAGATTAAAAGAAAAACAACCAGATAATTTGGGAGAATTCACAGTTCCAGTTGGTAAGGTAGAAGTTACCAAAGAAGGTTCTGATGTTACTCTAATAACTTATGGTTCTACCTGGAGAATTGTTACCGAAGCTGCCGAAGAATTAGAAAAATTAGGGATTTCTGCGGAAGTAATAGACGTACAATCATTAATTCCTTTTGATATTGAACACGATATTCTAGAAAGTATCAAAAAAACAAACAGAATAGTTGCCATAGACGAAGATGTAGAAGGTGGAGCTACTGCTTATATGTTACAACAAGTGCTTGAAAAACAAGGAGGTTTCAAATATCTAGATTCTGCGCCATTAAGTATTCCTGCCAAAAATCACAGACCAGCTTATGCTAGTGATGGAGATTACTTCTCAAAACCATCTGTAGATGATGTGGTAGAAAAAGTGTATTTGCTTTTCCACGAAGTAAATCCTAATAAATTCCCGAAATTCTAATTTAATTTCGATTTTATATAAATTTAAAACCTTGCTAATCATCTATTGGCAAGGTTTTTTTGTATTTTTATTAAAAATTTTAAAATCTTTTCCAACCTTATTTTTTATTTCTGCATCTAATCTATAAAAGCAACGCATGAATCACGAACTTCTCATAAAACTTAAAAACAAAGACCGACTGGCGCAGCGCCAAGTTTATGAGCAGTTTGCTGGGAAATTGTATGCAGTTTGCAAAAGATATTTAAAAAAAGACGAAGAAGCAGAAGAAGCCTTGGCAGATACATTTTTTATCATTTTTACTAAAATAGATCAGTTGCAAAATTTAGAAGTTTTTGAAGGATGGATAAAGAAAATAGCAGTTAATCAATGCCTTCAAACTTTACGAAAAAAAGAAACAATTTTAGTATCAATAGATGAAGAAACCTTTGTAGAAAAGCATTTAGCAGACCAACACTCTGAATCTTCTTTTGAAAAAGATATATTGGCTTTGCTGCATTTTTTGCCAGAAGGTTGCCGAACCATATTTAATTTATTTGCTATAGAAGGTTATCCACATAGAGAAATTGCAAAAATGCTTGCTATTTCTGAAGGGACTTCTAAATCTCAAGTAAATTTTGCTAGAAAAAAACTACAAGAACTATTACAAACTCAAAATGTGTAAACAGAATTTCTCAACATGGAAAATTTTAATGAAAATATAGACCAACTTTTCAGCGATGAAAGTAAAAAAGCAGAAGAAAATACTACTTTTCCTTCTTTCGAAAAGGTATGGGAAAAGGTAGAAAATCGTTTAGATGAAATCGAAAATAAAACAAAAAAACGAATCATTCCTATTTGGTTGCCTTATTCTATTGCCGCATCATTAGTTTTTACATTCGGATTAATTTATTTTTTTAATCAAAAAGAAGAAATTTCAAATTCTTCAAATATTGCTTCAAATGGAAGTGATGAATTGGTTGATAATCAAAATCTTAAAAACAATTTAGATAATACTAAAATTGCAAAGTTAGACCAATCTATTAAGCAAAATATTAAAGAATCTCATTTGAATGAAACTTCAAAAAATGTTAACATCGTAAAGACTAAAATAAGTTTACCACAAGTTTTAGTAGCTGCTAAAATTTCAAATCAAGAAAATGTATCTTCATATATTAATGCTGAAGCTGATAAGAATAAAGAAATTGCAATAAATGATGACAATCAAAAAATGTTAGCAAAAGCAGCACCTTCACCAATAATTGAAAGTAATGCTTCCATAGAATCAGAAGGAATTATTGAGACCAAAAAATATAAGTCTGCAGAAGTTTCTAGAATGTCTCTTAGTAATCAAAAAACGTCTGAACAACTTACTTCTATGGCAGAACAGCCGAGTTTTTCAGATTACGTTGTAAATAATGATGAGGATTTTAAAATCAGTAGAAAAAATACATCAGAACCGCTCTATATAGTTGACGGTTATGTAGCAGATGCTAAATTTCTTAAAAATTATAATAAGAGAAAAATTACCTCTCTCAATATTGTAGAAGGTGATAATGCCAAAAAACTCTACGGAAATCTAGCCAAAAAAGGAGTAGTGGTCATTACAACCAAAGGTCTAAACTCTCAGGAAGAAGAATACCTCAAAAAAAATTCTAGAAATTATAATTTGTCAGGAACTAATAATTAAAATCAAACTTTTATTTAATCTTTTAATACATCAGATATGAAGAATTTTTATATCTTACTATTGTTACATCTTTTTTTGAACGTTTTCTCGCAAAACGAACAAAGATATTACGCTGGACATTTTTACAATAAAAAAGATAAGCCAGAAAATAATCTAAAGGTAACCAACAAAAATTCAGGAAATTATGAATTTTCAGATCAATACGGTTTTGTGATTATTCCAGCAAAAGAAGGTGATACTTTGGTATGGAATAAAAATAACTTCAGAGTAATACAAAACTATGATTTGCAAGAAATTACCAGTATTCTCGCTTCAAGAAAGCAATTGATCTCTATTAAAGAACAAACCAATTCATTATATATAGAAAAAATTAAATCAGATTTCAAGAAAAATACAGACAGTACAGATTATCTGTTTTCTGCAAAAAAAGGAAAAAAGATAAATAATGGAATTTTGAGTGATTTCTTTAGCTATAGAGCTGTTAAAGAGGAAGATAGTGTTTTTATTTTTAAGAAAAAGAAGTCTTCAAACATCAAATTTAATGGTTCATTTCAAAGTTTGGTAGAAATTGGTTCTGCCAATGCTTTACCAAAAACTCAAAATAAATTTGTGCAAGGTAGAAACGCCAATGGTAAATTAATTTGGCGTGGTGCTGAAACAGATGAGATGTTCAGTTTCGGACCCGATATTTCTACCTTAAATTTTGATGGAAATCCTTATGAATACGATGAAAACGGGAAGTTAATTCCATTACAAAATGGACTGAAACCAGCCAAAGTTTATGTAAACAGAATTTTACAAAATTCAATTAAAACTTCTAATCAATTAACTTTAAATACCACAATTACTATTGCTGATTTACAATTATTTAGCACAAAGTTAGATTTGGGTAATACCAAAGAAAATTCACTTTTTAGAGATAATTTCATCAATAATAACCATTTAAATATCAACGTTTTTAGAAATTTTGAAAACATTAAAGTTACTTTAGGTTATAAATTCAACGAAGAAAAAGCAACCAACAGCAATAGAATTGGCTATTTCAACAGATTATTCCAAAATGCTTTGCTTACGCCCATTTCATTTTCTAATGAACAAGGAAATTTATTGGGAAACAAGCAGCGTAGTTATAGCAGTTTTGCAGATAATCCATATTATTTGCTTCAGCAAAATAGAAAGTATAACTATATTGATAATCAAAAAGATATATTTTTGAATTTGGAAAAAATAAGAGGAGATTTTAAATTTTTTCTTTTTCAATCTTTTGAAAATATCAAAAATAAAAATATTGATTTTTATAATCCTTTTACTGTAGGATTTTATAATGGTTTAAATTCTGAAAGGCTTCAAAATTTTGAAAATTACAACCTCAATTTCGGTGCCAATTATACTTTTGGAGATTATGACACTCGTTCATCTATATTCTTTAATAGCTTGATTAACAGTGCTGAAAATGAAATTAATTATCTTCAAATCAATCAAAATTATCAATACAACAGAATTGCACAAGAGTATATTTTGAAATACAATTTCGATTTTAGAAAAAGAAATTTTAAATTTAATATAGATGCGGCTAATTCATTTTATATTTCAAATACTTCAAAATCAGAAAATTATTGGCTTCCAAAATTTAATTTTTCTATTGGTTTTGATGATATTTTTGATAATTACTCCTATCATAATCTAAAATTATTTGCATCATATAATGAATCTGTAAATGAATTGAATATCAATAAATCTTTTGCCAATTTTGCGACCAAACAGATTTTGCCTTCACAAATTTCAAGCTATTTTCCGATAAAAGAAGTAGAAAGTTTTACGAATTTGAATCCAATTCACTTTACCGAACGTAAACTTGGATTCAGCTATAATTTTTTAAGAAATAGAATCAATTTTGAAGCTACATATTTCGATAAAACCATTACTGATGATGTTTTTCCAACTTTTGAAAACGGGAATTTAATCCTGAAAAATTTAGCCAATCATCAAAGTAAAGGCTTTGAATTAAATCTCCAACTCCATAATTTTCCTTTGGGTAATTCTTCAGAATTTAGAGATAATCACAAGATTACCTTCACCAAATATCGTTCGGAAGTTACCCAAGTGAATTCCCAAAATTCCTTTGTGCCAATTGCTGGTTTTAGCACTATTTACAGAAGTTTGGTAAAAGGTGAAGCTTTAGGTTCTATTGTAGGAACTGCTTATCAAAGAGATAGTTACGGCAATATTATCGTTGGGAATGATGGTTTTCCGTTGGTTTCTCCAGAATTGAAAGTGATAGGGAATCCAATTCCAGATTTTGTGTTCAAATTTTCTCACGAATTTAAGTTGTACGATTTTAGTTTAAATATCGATTGGGAATGGAGAAAAGGCGGTGATATTTGGAACGGAACTGCTGCAAACCTCGATTATTACGGGCGTTCTCAAAATTCTGCCGAGCAAAGAAATATCGCCAATTATATTTTTAGTGGCGTTTTACAAAACGGAAATCCCAATACTACTTTGGTCGATTTTTACAACGTAAATCAAAATTTTGAAAACAATCTTTGGTACAGATACGGTTACACTGGCGTTGCCGAAAAATACATTTCAAAAGCAGATCAAATTAGGCTCAATACTATTTTGATTTCCTATAGTATCAAGCGTAATATATTGCCTTTCAGTGAATTGAAAATTTCTGCATCTATGAATAATTTCATTCTTTGGAGCAAATACAAAGGAGTAGATGCCACCCAAAATTTCTACAATTCTACTGATGTACAAGGTTTAGATTTCTATAATTTGCCTTCTGTGAAATCTTATGCGCTTCAAATTGCTGTTAAATTTTAAAACTATTGAAAATGAAAACGTTACATAAAAATAAACTTCAAAATTTTAATTTTTTGTGCAGCTTTTCCGCCCTCCATTCCCGCTTTTTTGCAAATTTGCCCACGCTTTTTCCATTCCAAAATTTGCAAAAAGAGCTCCATTCAGGTCGGGCTGCAACCAGCTTTGTGTTCCAAGATTTCGTTTCAAAATTTTGGAAAATCTGTTTCATTGTAATCCTTTTTACATTCCAATTTTCGTTTGCTCAAAAAGTATACAGAGGTTATTATTCTGAATATGAAACAATTCCTAATTATTTGAAATCCAATGAAGAAGCGGAACTTTTTTATCAATTATTTGCCAAAAAAATAAATTCGGATTACCAGAAAGAGAAAGTTTATGCGCAAACCAACCACGTTTTTTTCAAACCAGGAGAAGAACTTTTTTACAAAATTTTGGTGGTAAATGCAGAAAATAATACCCCAAGTTTCTGGAGTAAAATGGTGAATACAGAAATCATAGATCCTTCTGGAACGGTTGTAAATAAACAAAAATTGCAAGTTTTAAACGGTTATGCCAAAGGAAATTTCTATTTTCCAATAGATGTAAAAGGTGGTATTTACAAACTGCGTGTTTACACCAATTATATGCAAAACGAAGTGGGAAAAAATTATTTTGAAAAAGAGCTCACTGTACAAAAAACATCTTCGCCAAGAATTTTAATGAAATTAGACTTTCCCAAAAAAGGAATAAGCGCTGGTGAAGAAGTTTTGGCAGATTTTTCTCTCAAAAATTTGAATAATGAAGTGATTCCTTTTTACCAATTTTCGTATGAAGTTTTTGTGGAAGGGAAAGAATTTCTAAAAAATGAAGTTTCCACCAATAAAGAAGGTAAAATTCAACTGAAATTTAATTTACCAAAAAATTTAGAAAGCACCGATGTTTTGCTGAATATCAAAGTGAATTATGATGGTTTCAAAGAATCTATTTCTAGGAATATACCTGTAACATTGAATAAAGTAGATTTGTTTTTCTTCCCAGAAAGTGGAAGTTTAGCCAATGATATTTCTACCAAAATTGCTTTCAAAGCTTTGAATGAATTTGGACAACCAGTTGATGTAAAAGGAGAAATTATAGACGAAAATCAACAAAAAATCTCGGAATTTGAAGCCTACAAATTCGGAATGGGAAAATTTGATTTTACACCGAAAAATGGTAAAAAATACTTTGTGAAAATTATTCAACCCAACATTTCAAAAGTATATGAATTGCCTTCTGCAAAAGAAAATTCAGTTATACTAAATGCAGAAAAAATCAATGGAACTGTTATTTTTAAAATTCAATCAAAAGAAATTCAACCATTAAAATTAGTTGGTAATTTCAGAAATAAAGAAATTTTTAGCAAAGAATTTTCTTTGAATCAAAAAGAAGAAATTCAGCTCAATGAAAAAGATTTTCCTTCCGGAATTTGCAGATTTACGGTCTTTAATTCAGAAAATATTCCGCTTTGTGAACGTGTTATTTACCTCAATAAATCTAGAGAAATGCAGGTGAAAATAACACCCAACAAAAATTCTTTTATCCCGAGAGAAAAAGTAGAACTTTCTATTGAAACACTTGATGAAAATGGCAAACCAATTGCTGCAAATTTGGGTTTAAGCGTGATAGATGACAAACTTTGGACTTATGCCGATGATAAGCAAAACACCATTTTTTCTTGGCTTCAAATGGATTCTGAAATTTCAGGAAAAATAGAAGAACCGTCTTTTTATTTCAAAAAAGATGAACCAAAAGCAGACGAAGCTTTAGATTTGGTAATGCTTACCAATGCGTATCGATATTTTGAGCTAATACCAGAAAATAAAGGAAAAATTTTGAAATTTGATTATGAAAAATCAAATTCTGTTTACGGGAAAATTTTAGATAAAAAAGGAGAAGAAACAGATGCCGAAGTTTTTTTAATTGAAAAGGATGATAAACCACAAGTTCTAAAACAACATACTAAAAAAGGGAGATTTTACTTCACCAATTTTCCTTCAGGAAAAGATTATCAATTGGTTGCTAAATCTAAAAATGGGAAACAAAATATCACAATAAAAGTTTTAGCATTTCATCTTGATGGAGAAATTATGGTTTCTGAAAATGAATTGAAATCTACTTCAAAAGATGGAAAAGAATTTGAAAAAATAGAAGAAAATTTTAAGGAAAGAGTTTTAGGAAAAGTTCAAAATAAAACTGAAAATCAAATTCAAATAGAAAGCAAAAGGGTTTATAGCGGAAAATCTGATTCTGTAAAAACAAAAGATATTCAAGAAGTTGTAACTACAGGCTACGGAATTTTGAGAGAGAAAAAATCTTTATCATATTCTGTTACTACAGTTTCTAAAAATGAGATGAATGCCAATATTGTTCAGTCACTTTCTGGTAGAGTTGCTGGTGTAGAAGTTACCCAAAATACCGGAATTCCAGGAAATTCTGCAAATATTAGAATTCGTGGAGCATCTTCTATTAACGGTAATGCACCTCTTTTTGTAATTGATGGAGTAATGGTAGATAAAATAGATGCCAATCTTAATACCAATGATATCAAAAATATTAATATTCTGAAAGATGCTGCTGCAACTTCTATTTATGGGAGTAGAGCTGCAAATGGAGTAGTGATAATTAATACTAATGATGGAATTTCTTATAATTCAAAAGTTGTAAATCTTGCCAAAGATAATTATGCATATTTTGATATTTCTTCTGGTTATTTAAAAAATAATGACACTTACGAAAGGGTTTTTACCTATCCAGTTTATCAAGATACCAAAACGATTTTTAGAGATGATTTCAGAGAAACTATTTATTGGAATCCTGTAATACAAACCGATGAAAAAGGAAAAGCCAAAGTAGAATTTTACAATTCTGATGCTAACACTACCTTCCGAATGATTACAGAAGGTGCTGCATATAACGGATTATTAGGAAGAGCAGAAAAAACCTATGCTGTAAAAAGCAATTTGCAGATTGATGCTAAAATTCCGCAATATATTACGATGGCAGATCAACCAGAAATTCCTTTGGTGATCAAAAATAACACTGATAAAGTAAAGAAAATTAACCTCAATTACTTCTTGCCAAAAAATGTGGAATTATTGAAAAAAGATAGTTTGGTAGTTCTTAATCCTTTGGAAAACAAAAGATTGCTTTTGCCTTTAATTGCCAATAAAAGTACCAATTCTAATATCCAAATTTCTGCAATTACCGAAGATGAAAGAGAGACACAAGTTTTGCCATTGAAAGTAGAACCAAAAGGTTTTAGACATTTTATAGATTTTTCGGTAAATAAAGACACGGTTTATCAATTCAATGTTTTGGACAGAACAATAGAAGACAATACTTATTACAGATTGAGAATTTTTAGAAATACTGCGAATAAAATTTTGAACGATTTAGATAGATTGTTAGAAGAACCTCACGGTTGTTTTGAGCAGACTTCTTCTACTACTTATCCCAATTATTTTGTGTTGAATTATCTAAAATCAAAAGGGAAAGTAGATGAAAATTTAGAACAAAAAGCACTCAAAAATCTGAAACACGGTTACAACAGATTGGTAAATTTTGAAACTTCTGAGAATGGTTTTAGTCTTTTCGGTAGCAAACCAGCCAATGTAAGTCTCACTGCATTTGGTTTGATGGAATTTAATGATTTGAAAAATGTGATTAATGTAGATGAAAAAATGCTAGAAAGAACCAAAAAATTTGTTCTATCAAAAAGAAATCCAAACGGAACTTTCAATCTTTCTAATTATGAATCTTATTATGATAAAAAATCTGAATATTATTGGGCAAAACAAACGTATATTTTGTACGCACTTTCTTCTATTGGCTTAAAAGATGAAATTTCTAAACAATATGAAGTAATTCTTAATCACAATAAAGCAACAGGAGATGCTTATCAAATGGCACTTTTGGCAAATGTAGCCTTTGATATGGGCAAAAAACAAGATTATAAAGTATTGACTGAAAAATTATATTCTAAATTTTCTGAAAATAAATTAAAATCAGAAACCAATTTTATGGAAGGAAGTGGCAAATCTCTCTCGGCGGAAGTATTGGCTTTGTATGCCATTTCTTTATTAAAAAGTGATGAAGAGCAACTGAATTTAACCAAAATAATAGATGTTTTAGAACTTTCTGATGGTTATTATTCTACACAATCTAAAGTTTTGGTTTTGAAAGCTTTGTCAGATTATTATTCGAAATATAATATGAATACTTCTACTACTGAACCTTTGGTAAAACTTAATGGAGAATTTTTAAAAGAAGAACAATTTTTCACTAATGATTTATTGAAAAAAGGAAAAAACCAACTCGAAATTTCTTATCCAAAAGGAAAAGGTTTGCCTTTGAATTTCTATGCCAGTTATTTCTCGCTTCAACCACCAAGAGATGAAAATTCTACAATTTTTATGGAGGTTAATTTGTCTCAAAAAGAAGCAAAAGTAGGTGATTATGTAAGAATGAATATTAAAATTGAAAACAAAGAAAACCGATATTTAGGAATGATAACTGCAAAAATTGGCATTCCTGCTGGTTTAACAATACAACCGAAATTGTTGAAAGATATGATAGAGAAAAAGCAAATTGCATATTATGAAATTTTTGATAATTACTTGGTTTTGTATTGGTATAAATTGGAAGAAAAAGCGAATGTCAATCTAAATTTAGATTTAAAAGCAGAATTTTCAGGAAAATATATTGGCAAAGCCAACAAAGTTTATGAATATTATAAACCCGAAAATTATCAGTGGAAAGATGGAGTAGAGGTAAAAATTAATGATTAAAAAAGTAAGCTGACAGAAATGTCAGTTTATTTTTTTAATTTATTTTCAAAAATTATTGAAAGTTCAGAAATTTTATTTATCTTTGTCAAAGAAAATTATTTATCAATTATGAAACTAGACGAAGCAAAAGAAAAATACATTCAAACTTGGGGTACATTTGCCACCAATTGGGGAATTAATAGAACAATGGCACAAGTTCACGCTTTGCTTTTAGCTTCTGATAAACCACTTTCTACCGATGAAGTGATGGAGGCATTACAAATTTCTAGAGGAAATGCTAATATGAATTTGCGTGATTTAATGAATTGGGGAATTGTTAGAAAAGAACTGGTAAAAGGTGAGAGGAAAGAATATTTTGTGGCAGATAAAGATGTTTGGTATCTTTTTAAACAAATTACTAAAGAACGTAGAAAGCGAGAAATAGAACCAGTAGTCGCATTTTTAGAAGAATTAAAAAATATAGAAGACAAAGATTCTAATGAAGCCAAAGAGTTCATTAAATTAATGGAAGACTTCTCATCAGTTACCCAAAAAATCAACAATATTATGGATTTAGCGATTAAGAGTGACGATCATTGGCTAGTTGGCAAAATTACCAATCTTTTAAAATGAAAAGGAAGAAATTTCCTTTTTTATTTAATTGTATATTTCAAAAATTACTGAAAATACTATAATTATGAAAAATTTAATCATTCATTTGTTTTTAATGCTTTACTTCGGGAGAAGTAAGAGAAGTGCGTTTAATCTTTAAAATTTTTGAATTATGAAAACTCTTAAAAATCATACCCTTATTTACGATAAAGATTGCCCAATGTGCGCAATGTATTCTTCAGCTTTCGTTGGTTCAGGAATGTTAGACAAAAACGGCAGAGAAGCATTTTGCGAAATTTCAATAGAAGATAAAAATATATTAGATTTTCATAGAGCTAAAAATGAGATAGCGCTAATCAATCATCAAGAAAATAAGGTAATTTATGGCTTAGATAGCTTGTTGCTCATCATTGGGAATTCATTTCCTATTCTAGAAAAAATCGCGAAAATACAGCCACTTTATTGGTTTTTTCAAAAATTGTATCAATTTGTTTCGTATAACAGAAAACAAATCATTCCTTCAAAAAAAGATACAGAAAAAGATGCTTGCGTTCCTGATTTTAATCTGAAATACAGACTTCTTTATATTGGTTTTGTTGTTATATTTTCAGCATTTGTTTTGAGTGAATTTTCTCCAAAATTATGGCAAAATCTTACCCCAAATTTCTCTAGAGAACTTTTTGTTTGTTTTGCTCAAATTTTTTGGCAAACGGTATTTCTAAAATCCTATCTCAAAGAAAATTTTTGGAATTACCTCGGAAATATGATGACGGTTTCTCTTATCGGGACTTTACTCCTTATTCCTGCTTTGTTTTTCAATTTCAACGAATTCTATTCTAAAATTTACTTTTTTGTTGTAGTTTCACTGATGTTTTTAGAACATTTCAGAAGATGTGAAATTTTGAAAATAGGATTCCTTCCTACTTTTTCTTGGATGATTTTTAGAATGACTTTAGCTTTTTTTATTTTCGCAATGTATTCAAAATAAATTAATTATGAATTTCCTAACCGCAGAATGGCGAAAACTGGTCATTATCAATTACGAAGTAGATTCTCAAATTTTAGAAAAATATCTTCCAAACGGAGTAGAAATGGATTTTTGGGACGAAAAATGTTTGGTGAGTGTTGTTGGGTTTATGTTTCTTAACACCAAACTTCTAGGTTTTTCTGTGCCATTTCATCGTGATTTTGAAGAAGTAAATCTTCGTTTTTATGTCAAAAAATGGGAAAATCAACAATGGAAAAGAGGTGTGGTTTTCATCAAAGAAATGGTGCCTAAAAAAGCACTTTCATTCATTGCAAATACTTTTTACAAAGAACATTACGAAACATTGCCTATGAAACACCAGATTTCAGAAAAAGCAGAAGAATTGGTTGTTGAATATTCTTGGGGTAAAAATTTTAGTAACAAAATCAAATTAATAGCGAAAAATAATCAACAAAAAATGATTGAAAATTCGGATTTCGAATTCATTACCGAACATTATTTCGGATACACCAAAAACGGAAATAAAACTTTTGAATATGAAGTTACTCATCCTAAATGGAAAAATTATGAAATCCTTAATTCTGAAATTTCAATCAATTTTGAGGAATGTTATGGCAAAGATTTTCAATTTTTGCAACAGCAGAAACCACATTCTATACTATTGGCAGAAGGATCTGAAATAGAGGTGAAAACAAAGAAGATTTTATAAATATGACTGGATTATATTTTGATTTAGAATATATAATATTCTTACTTGTGGTCTCTTCAATTTTTTTGCCAATTCTTTTTTTGATAATACTAAATATTAAATTAAAAAAAATGAAACTTAGTTTGACTATAATATTGATTTATAATATTCTATTCATTTCAGTTTTCTTTTTTTTACAGAAATTGATTAATCAAAGTCATTCAAAGTATTTAATTCAAGTATTAAAATTTGAAAGTCTAATTGCTTTGTTGCTAGTTTTTTATATAATTTTAAAATTAATAAAAAAATTCAAACTATGAAAATCATCATTGCAGGAGGTAGCGGTTTTTTAGGAAAAGAACTCGCAACTTATTTTAGAAATAAAAACCACGAAGTTATCATTCTCACCAGAAATCCAAAATCTCAAAACGAAATTTTTTGGAATGCTAAAACCTTAGGAAGTTGGACGGAAGTTTTAGAAAATTCTGATGTACTCATCAATCTCACGGGTAAATCAGTAGATTGCCGATATACCGAAAAAAACAAGCAAGAAATTTACAATTCCAGAATTTTTTCTACCAGAGTTTTGCAACAAGCAATTGATGTGCTCCAAAATCCACCAAAAGTTTGGTTGAATGCCAGTTCTGCTACCATCTATATTCATTCTGAAACCCATCTAAATAATGAGGAAAACGGAATTGTTGGGGATGATTTTTCAATGAATATTTGCAAAGCTTGGGAACAAGAATTTTTTAAAGTAAAAAATGAAAGCATTAGGAAAATTGCATTGAGAACTTCCATTGTTTTGGGGAATTCTGGTGGTGCTTTTCCAAAAATGAAACTTATTACTCAATTGGGTTTAGGAGGTAAACAAGGTAGAGGAAATCAAATGATGAGTTGGATTCATATTGAAGATTTTTGTAGAGCCATCGAATTTTTATTAGAAAAAGAAGAAATTTCTGGAGCGGTCAACATTACATCTCCGAATCCTATTACAAACAAAGAATTTATGAAATCACTAAAGAAAAAACTTAAAATTCCTTTTGGGATCACAAGTCCAGTTTGGTTGTTAGAGGTAATGTCTATTTTTCTAAAAACAGAAACAGAACTTCTTTTGAAAAGTAGAAATGTTTATCCTAAAAAATTAATAGATAGTGATTTTTGTTTCAAAAGTAGTTTTTTTTGATAAGCTTTTTGATTAAGGTTTATTATCTAAAATTTCTAAAATAAATTAAGATATTTTAATATCCCTAATTTATCTTCTTCTAATTTAAGGATTTCATTTTTTTGTAAATCATTAACAAAATTCTCTATAGAATCATAATTAATATTCATTTTTTCAAATGTAAGTTTTCTGAAAGAATAGCCTTCCATAAATTCTTGATTATCTTCCCATTTTTGATAATCACATTTTCGCATCCAAGTCACAAACTCGTCATGGTTTTTTGCAATTTTATATTTTTTACGATGTAGGAGGATGTATTTTGTCATCGTTTTTAGCAATTATGTTTTAAATAGTTTTAATAAAATAAATATATGTTAAATATTTTACAAATATATTTGTTTTATTTGATAGATGTAATAATTTTTTTTGAATATTTAGTAGGTAATATGAGATGATTATCTTTTCAAATGATTTTATTATAGATTATTACTTTTCTCAAATCTTATATTAATTCTTATTTCAAAATAATTTGAACTTAGTCATTATGTAAAGTATAGTATTTCCGAAAAAATCCGTAAATTTGCATAAAATTTTTTACTGAAATGAATTACGATATTATTGTTATAGGAAGCGGACCTGGTGGTTATGTTACTGCAATTAGAGCTGCTCAATTAGGTTTCAAAACTGCAATTGTAGAAAGAGAAAACCTTGGTGGTATTTGTCTTAACTGGGGATGCATTCCTACTAAAGCTTTGCTTAAATCTGCTCAAGTTTTTAAATATATAAATCATGCAGAAGATTTCGGGTTAAATAAAGTAGAAGCTAGTTTCGAATTTCCTAACGTTGTTGCAAGAAGTAGAGGAGTTGCCAATAAAATGAGCAAAGGAATCGAATTCTTGATGAAAAAAAATAAAATCGACGTAATTTTAGGAAATGCTAAAGTTCAAAAAGGCAAAAAAATCTCTGTAGAAAAAGACGGACAAACTACAGAATATTCTGCTAATCATATCATTATTGCAACTGGTGCTCGTTCTAGAGAATTGCCAAATCTTCCGCAAGATGGCGTAAAAGTAATTGGTTATAGACAAGCGCTTACTTTACCTTCTCAACCAAAATCTATGATTGTAGTTGGTTCTGGTGCAATTGGTGTAGAATTCGCATATTTTTATGCTACAATGGGAACTAAAGTAACTGTGGTAGAATTTATGCCAAATATTGTTCCTGTGGAAGATGAAGAAGTTTCTAAACATTTAGAAAAATCTCTGAAAAAAGCAGGTATTGATATAATGACAAACGCTTCTGTAGAATCTTTAGATACTTCTGGTGAAGGTGTAAAAGCCAATGTAAAAACTGCTAATGGAAACGTAACTTTAGAAGCTGATATCGTACTTTCTGCGGTAGGAATTGCTGCTAATATTGAAAATATTGGCTTAGAAGAAGTTGGTATTCAAACAGATAAAGGTAGAGTTTTGGTAAATGAATGGTACCAAACATCGGTTCCAGGTTATTATGCAATTGGTGATATTATTCCAACTCAAGCTTTAGCGCACGTTGCTTCTGCAGAAGGAATTACTTGTGTAGAAAAAATCAAAGGAATGCATGTAGAAACCATTGATTACGGTAATATCCCTGGTTGTACCTATTGTTTGCCAGAAATTGCTTCTGTAGGTTTAACAGAGAAACAAGCAAAAGAAAAAGGTTACGAAATAAAAGTTGGTAAATTCCCATTCTCAGCTTCTGGAAAAGCAACTGCAAATGGTGATACTGATGGTTTTGTAAAAGTAATTTTCGATGCTAAATATGGAGAATGGTTAGGCTGTCATATGATTGGAGTAGGTGTAACAGAAATGATTGCGGAAGCAGTAGCTGCTAGAAAATTAGAAACTACTGGCCATGAAATTTTGAAAACAATACATCCGCACCCTACTTTGTCTGAAGCAGTAATGGAAGCAGTAGCTGCAGCTTACGGAGAAGTAATTCATATTTAAAATAATATGCAATAAATACTATTAAACCACAGATTTTTCTGTGGTTTTTTTAATTTTACATTTCAAAACTAATAGATTGATGGAAAAAAAGATAGGATTAGTATTATCAGGCGGCGGAACTAAAGGAATTTTAGAAGCAGGAGTTCTGCAATTTTTAGAAGAGAAAAATATTTCTCCAGAAGTTATTGCGGGAACAAGTGCAGGTGCAATTGTAGGTGGTTTGTATGCTTTCGGGAAATCTCCGAATGAAATTTTAGACTTTTTCAAATCGGTATATTTCTTTAATTGGAAACATTTTACGCTTACCAAACCGGGATTTATTAATTCTGATGTTTTTAGATTGTATTTAAAACCAATTATCGGAGAAATTAAAATTAAAGATTTAAAAAAAGAGCTCGTCATTAATGCTACAGATTTAATTCAAGGCGAAACTTTCGTTTTTAGTGGTGATGATTATCTTTTAGACGCTATTATTGCTTCTTGTTCTGTTCCGGGATTGGCAAGTCCGTTCAAAAAAGAAGAATTGCTTTTAAGCGATGGCGGAATTCTCAATAATTTTCCTACTAATTTAATTAAAGAAAAATGCAACAAGATGATTGGTGTTTATGTAGCACCACTTCAAGATGTAAAAAACAATCAATTGACAACAATTAAAGCAGTGGCAACCAGAGCTTATGAATTATTAAGCCATAGCGTAGAAAATTATAAATTCAAAGATTGCGATTGGTTTATTTCGCCAAAAGAACTTTCAAATTATGGAATGTTTGAAAGCAAAAAAACAAGAATGGACGAACTTTTTCAGTTGGGATTTTCTGAAGCAGAGAAAACTTTTCCTAAAGATTTTTAAAATTTATTAAAAATAATTCAGCTGAATTCCAGTTAGTTATGAAGATTTATCAAAAAATTGTAACTAAAATGTTACCTTTTGCGTATAATGATATGTAGCGCAATTACTACTTTACACTGATGACAATGAAAATTCATTTTACAAAATTTTATCTTTTAGAAGTTTCGGAATTTATATTCACGATTTTCAATACTTCTCCGCCAAAATTCTAAATTTTACTGTTAAAAATCATTTTAACTTTTACAATCTATTTACCTAACTTTATTTGATGTTTCAATAGTTGGGGTTATATCTTATATTAAAATTTTAAAATAACAATTAAATAATTAAACTATGATTGAATTTCAGTCTTGGATGATTCCAGTAGGAATTGCCGTATTATCGCTTGTGTTTTACAAGTTCGTTTTGAGAGTTTTCTTCGGATTAGTAATCGTTCCCGAAGATAGAATTGGTTTAGTAACCAAAAAGTTTGTATTGTTTGGTAAGCAAACATTACCAGAAGGTAGAATTATTGCAACCAATGGAGAAGCCGGTTTTCAAGGACAAACCTTAGCTCCGGGAGTTTATTTCGGAAAATGGATTTGGCAATATTCTATAGATTTTCAACCTTTTACTGTAATTCCCACAGGTAAAATCGGTTTGATTTTGGCGAAAGATGGTGCAGAATTAGAAACAGGTAGAATTCTCGGTAGAAAAGTAGAATGTGATTCTTATCAAGATGCTGTTGCTTTCCTTAATAATGGAGGTAGAAAAGGACGACAAACCGCTATTATTACTCCAGGTTCGTACAGAATTAATACACTTCTTTTTGAAATTGAATTAACGGATATGGTGGTAATTCCTGATAATGCAGTGGGTGTAGTTACTACTTTGGAAGGAAAACCTTTAGCAGAAGGACAAATTGCAGGAAAAATAATTGAGGGACATAATAAATTTCAAGATATTGATGGATTTTTGAGCTCAGAAGGTTACAAAGGTTTGCAAGAACAAGTAATTTTGGCAGGTTCCTATTTCTTGAATCCTTGGTTTGCAAAAATAGAAATGGTGCACATGACGGAAATTCCTATCGGACACGTTGGTGTAGTGATTTCCTATGTAGGTGAAGAAGGAAAAGATTTAAGTGGCAGTGAATTTAAACACGGAAATATTGTGGAAAGAGGTTTCAAAGGAGTTTGGGCAGAACCTCTAGGTCCAGGTAAATATCCTGTGAATCCTTACATTATGAAAGTAGAATTAGTACCTACCACCAATCTTGTTTTGAACTGGGCAACTGCAAGAAGCGAATCTCATAATTTAGATAAGAATTTATCTACCATTACAGTGAGAAGTAAAGACGGTTTCCCTTTTAATTTAGATGTTTCGCAGATTATTCATATTCCTACGAATGAAGCTCCGAAAGTGATTGCAAGATTTGGAAATATGGTGAATTTGGTAAGCCAAGTTCTGGAACCAACTATCGGAAACTATTTCCGTAACTCTGCACAAGATTCTGATGTAATTGCTTTCCTTGGAAGCAGAAAAGAACGTCAACAATCTGCAAGAGAGCACATTGGAAATGTTTTAGATCAATATAATGTTTTCGGAGTAGATACTTTGATTGGTGATATTGTTCCACCAGAAAGTTTAATGAAAACTCTTACAGACAGAAAATTGGCAGAAGAACAAAAAATTACTTACGAAACCGAAAAATTAGCGCAAGAAACGCGTCAAACTTTAGAAAAAGAAACCGCGATTGCAGATATGCAAAAAGAAATTGTAAAAGCAGATCAAGGTGTTGTAATTGCCGAAAGAATTGCAGATGCAAGCGTGAAAAAAGCGACTGGTGATGCTAATTCCGTAAGATTACAAGCCAATGCAGAAGGGGATAGATTAAAACTTTTGGCAACTGGTGAAGCTGAAAAAACAAGACTTCTTGCAAAAGCAGAATCTGAGAAAATAGAACTTTTGGCAAAAGCTAATGCAGAACAAATTTCACTTACTGGTAACGCTGAAGCAGAGAAAATTCTTGCCATTGGTAAATCTAATGCAGAAGCCTACAAACTTTCTGTAGAGGCAATGGGCGGAAATAATTTTACTCAATTAAAAATTATGGAAAACATCGCATCTCAAAATGTGAAAATTATGCCAGATGTTTTAATTGGCGGAAATGGCGACTCTGCAAATGGAGGAATTAGCGGACTTTTAGGACTTCAATTGCTAGAGCAATTGCAGAAAAAGAATGCCGAAAACCCTAAACTAAATGGTGATACACCAACCCATGAAGTTTCGATATAATATGATTTTATCGTTTTAATTTAAAGCCAACTGATACAGTTGGCTTTTTAAGTTTTTTTTAAGTTGTGTTAAATTTTGAATAAACTTGAAAATTTGAATAATATTCGATAAATATTAATGTTCTAGAAGAAAATCAAAATTATGAAGAAACTACTTTCAATTCTAATGTTAGGATTGTTTTCATTTATTTTTGCAGGAAATCCTATCAAAGATTTAGCAAAAGCTAAAGAAACGGCTAAAGCTGAACACAAACTTATTCTCTTAAAATTTTCTGGCTCAGATTGGTGTGTACCTTGTATTAGGCTTCAAAAGCAGATTATGGACACAGAGCAATTTATGATTTTTTCTGAAAAAAATCTGGTCTTGATGGATGCAGATTTTCCTAGACTTAAGAAAAATAAATTGCCAAAAGAGGAACAAGAAAAAAATGAAGCTCTCGCAGAAAAATTCAATAAAGATGGTATTTTTCCCAAATTAATTTTAATGGATTCTAGCGGAAAAGTTCTTACACACTGGGATGGTTTTAATAATTGGTCTCCACAAACATTAATTGACAACATAAAACCTTATTTAGAAAAATAATTAATGCTAAAGAAGAGAATAGATAAATTAATGGGAAATCGCTTCGAGATTACAGTAGAAGCAAATTCGGATTCTGAAGCAGAACTTTTTTTGGATTTGGCAGTCAATGAAATCAAAAGGATAGAAGAGAAGCTTTCTACTTATAAAGAGCATTCTGAGACTAATTTGATCAATAATAACGCAGGTAAAAAAACTGTTTCAGTAAGCGAAGAAACCTTTAGACTCATCCAAAGAAGCATTAAAATTTCTGAAATTACACAAGGAGCTTTTGATATTACATATGGCTCTATAGATAAACGTTTCTGGAATTTCGATACTCGAATGAAGGCTTTACCAGATAAAGAAATAGCCAAAAAATTAGTTAAGCTCATTAATTACAAAAATATTATTCTAGACGACAAGGATTTCACTGTTTTTCTAAAAGAAGAAGGTATGAGAATAGGTTTTGGTGGAATAGGTAAAGGCTATGCTGCGGAAAATGCTAAAAAAATCCTTATTTCTAATGGAGTAAAAGCAGGAATTGTAAATGCTTCTGGAGATTTAACTGCTTTTGGAAAACCTGAAGGTATTGACTGCTGGACTATAGGAATTGCAAATCCAGATGTAGTGCAGCAATCATTTTCTACCATGGAAATTACCGATATGGCAGTTGCAACTTCTGGCAATTATGAAAAATTTGTAGTAATTGATGGCAAAAAATATTCTCACACCATAGACCCCAAAACTGGTTATCCAATCTCAGGAATCAAAAGTGTGACCATTATTTCTCCCAATGCAGAAATTTCTGATGCATTTGCTACTCCTGTAACGATTATGGGAGTAAAAGCAGGACTTGCAATGATTAATCAGATTAAGGGTATAGAATGCATTATTATAGATGATGATAATAAAATCTATACATCTAACAACATTAATTTATACTAAAAACATAATTAAAAATCAGATAAATATGAAGAAAAACGTTTTAATAATGATGGGTGCTTTTACCATCCCCATCTTTTTTACCAGTTGTACTGCTGTAAAATCTTATCAAAAAAATTATATTAATGATAGTGAAATGCAGCTATCATCTAGAAAAGTGGAAAAAACAGAAAACAATTTTTTACTATACAGAGAGGGTGCTTCTGGTGCTAATGGTGGTAAAAATGGAGGAGGCTGTGGCTGTAATTAAAAGCTAAAAATCGAAATATGAAAAAGATTACAACCAGCATTGCAGCATTGGTTTTTTCGTTGGCTTTCTCCCAAAAAAAGACAGATAGTTTATATGAAGTAAAACCACTAAAGATAGATGAGATTAATTTTATTTCGGGGTATTATGACCAGACTGGTACACATTCTGCCATAATGGGTGGTAACGGAAGCGAAAAAATTGAAGATTACCATAATTCATTAGATGTTAAATTAATTAAAAAATCAGGAAAATTCGAGCATAGTTTTGATGTAAATCTTACCGCCGAACATCACAGTTCTGCATCTACTGCTTACATAGACAAATCTCCCGAAGGCGAAACTACCATTCCTTATGGTACAAAAACCAAAAAAAGTGCTGTTTCTAGAGCTTCTGGTAGCAGCTCAGAAAATCACGCCGAAAGCTCTGCCTCAGCTTTGTACGGATGGAGGCTCAATCCATCGCTTAACTGGAAAGTTAGAAATTTAGAAAATAATACCACATTTGGTCTAGGTGCATATTATTCTTATGAATTTGATTATAATTCTTGGGGAGGTGAGGTTTCTTTCGTAAAAGCTTCGCAAGACAACAATAAAGAATTTAGCATAAAAGCAATGGCTTTTTTTGATCAAAGACAGTACATTATTCCTTATGAATTAAGAGGTACAATGAGCTATGGAGATTGGCGAAGCAAAAACTCTTACAGCGTAAATATGGCATATTCTCAGGTAATTAATCAGAGGCTACAAATTTCTTTATTAGGAGATATTGCATATCAGCAAGGTTTGCTTTCTACACCTTATAATAGAGTTTATTTTGATAACTATACAGTTTCTAATGAAAAATTACCAGATAAAAGACTTAAAATTCCAATAGGAATAAGGGCAAATTATTTTTTGGGTGACAATTTTATCTTTAGAACTTACTACCGATATTATTGGGACGATTGGGGAATGACGGCTCATACTGCTAGTTTGGAAGTTCCAGTTAAAATCTCTCCTAATTTTAGTCTAAGTCCGTTTTTTAGATATCATACACAAACAGGGATTAAATATTTCAATGAATATGCTGCCACACCTACTGGTTTAGATTACTATTCATCGGATTATGATTTGTCTAAATTTAACAGTCAGAATGTAGGATTAAATTTACATTTTGTACCTCAGGATTGGGGCGTTTTTCACGATGTAGATATTAGATATAGTCATTATAAAAGGAGTGATGGTTTATCAGGAAATAACATCACCTTAAGCCTTACATTCAAATAACAAAAGGAAACGCTTCAAAATTTTTGGAGCGTTTTTCTATTTTATTACCTTAAAATAAATAAAAGCACAAAGTAAAGAAAGACTAGTACAAACCAACCAAAGCGGTGGAAACCCGAAAGAATTAATAATTATTCCGCCAATGTAACCTGCGAGAATTTGTCCGATACTCCAAGTCATCATATAAATGGAAGCATATTTTCCAGTATTGGTTTTTCCAGCAAATTTCAAGTAATAAGAATTCATAAATGGTAAAGAAAGAATTTCGCCAAATGTAATAATGAGCATCCCTCCGAAAGCAATAAGAAAAGCATTCATCAAATTCATTCCACTATTCAATAAATAGAACAAAACCATCAATAAAGTCCCGGTTACAATGATGATTTTTTTACTGTATTTATGGTCAATTGCATTTACCAAAACCATTTCTATCATTACAATCAGAAGTCCATTAAGAGACATTACAAATCCAATGATTTGTTCATCAAGTTTCAATCCAACTTTATAAAACAACGGTACATTGGTAAATAATTGGAAAAAACAAAAGGTGTAGAGTAGTGTTCCTAAAATAAAATAGACGAAAGGTTTATTTTTAAGAGGAGAAATATCTTCTTTGGCTTCTTCAGAATTTTTTTTGTGAATTTCAATAGTATTAAATTTTAAAGAGAGCATAATTAACCCCGCAAAAATACTAGTGCAACCATCAACATAAAACAGAAGTTTGTAATCATAGTGAGATAAGATACCACCAAGAAATGTACCAACGCTCCAGCCAAGATTCATGGCTAATCTAAGAAGTGCAAAACTTCTGGTTCTAATTTCTGGGGTAGAATTGGCGGCAATGGCAGCAGTATTTGCAGGTCGGAAACTTTCGTTTACCGCAGCCAACAGAAAAATAATTACCAAGAAAAGATGAAAATTCTGTGCAAATGGTGCTAAAATGAAGAAAATACCACCGCCTATTAATCCAAAAATTTGTACAAAATGATACCCAAATTTATCGCTTAATCTGCCACCAAAATAAGCTCCTAGAATAGAACCTAAACCATAAACTGCAATTGCTAAACCTGCTAATTTAGGGGTTTGATGAAGATATTGCGTACAATATAAAGTAAGAAATGCAAGCACCATTGTTCCGCTTCGGTTGATGAGCATCACCAAAGAAAGTAGCCAAATGTTTTTTGGCAAACCTGCAAAAGTTTGTTGATATAATTTAATTGGAGATTGCATTTTTATAATTAATGATGATAGGAGATTATTTAAAAATATATTTGCTATAAACTAAAATTCCTACAAGGACAGAAAGTAGCGTAGCTAAAATTACGGCTCCTGCTGCAATATCTTTTATCAAACCTATTTTTTTGTTAAAATTGGGTTCTATAAAATTGCAAATTTTTTCGATGGCTGTATTGAGTGTTTCAGTAATTAAAACCAAAAAACAAACCAAGAGAATAAGTGCAGCATCTGTAGAATTTAATTTAAAATAAATAATTAAAAACAAATTAATAAGCAGAGCAAAAACCTCCAACTGAAAGTTTCTTTCAGATTTTAGCATCCAAAAAATACCTTTGATGGAGTAGAGCAAACTTTTATAAAATGGAGGTTTTTTCAATATAATTTTTTCTTTAGAAATTAATCTTATGTAAATAATTTGTCTTCTAACTTATTACCAATTCTGGTCAACCATATAAATTAATTGAGTCATTACGGTAGCTCCTAGAAGCAATTCTCGTCTGTTTACTTTTTCGAAAGTATCTTCTGGAGTGTGGTGTATATCAAAATATCTCTGCGAATCTGTAGAGAAATTAGAAACTGGAACATTTAACTCTCTTAAAGGTGTAATATCTGCGCCACCGTGGTTGCCTGTAAATTCATAAATTCCGTAAGGATTAAATAGTTTTTCCCAAGATTTCATAGATTGGGCTTTTTCTGCATTCATTCCTACAGAAAATCCTCTTGGCGTAAAACCTCCACTGTCGCTTTCTAGTGCAAAAATATGAGGTTCGCCAGATTTTTTTACATTTTCTAAATAAGTTTTACCTCCACTTAAACCATTTTCTTCATTAGCGAAACAAACCACTCTGATGGTATGATTGTTTTTGATATTCAAATTTTTAAAAGTTCTGAGAACTTCTATGCTTTGTACAATCCCAGCACCGTCATCATGCGCGCCTTCACCTACGTCCCAAGAATCAAGATGTCCGCCAACTACGATTACGCTTTTATCTTTATTGCCTGTAATTTCGCCAATTACAGAATGAGTAAGTTTTTGCCCGTTCATGCCACAATTAGAATTGAGAACGGCTTCTATTGGTTGTTTTTTTAGCAACGCTTTTTCTAGTTTATCAGCCGTTTCAGCACCAATAGCAATGGCAGGAATTTTGGTAATTCCGTCTTCATATTTAAGAGTGCCAGTGTGCGGAACATCATCAAAATTAGAGGTTAATGAACGGATAATTACTGCTTTTCCTCCTTTCTTAGCTACTTCAGAAGCGGTCATTCTTCTGTATTTACCAGCATCACCATAAGCTTGACCTGTTACAACAAAATCTTGCTTAAAAGGATAATTAAAAAAAACAATTTTATCTTTTATTGCCTCAGCAGGTATTTTTTGAAAATCCTCAATATTTTTTACCAAAATAATATTGCCTTTTAAATCTTTACCTTTCGTGCCTTCAGAATTTCCTAAAGAAAGCATTTTGATGTTTTCCCAATTTCCGTTTCCTATTTTTAGTTTTAGAGATTCTGTACCACGTGTCCACACATCTACCATTACGGGTTCTAGCCAAACTTTATCTGCACCAGCATCTTTTAGTTTTTGCATTGCCCATTGTGTAGCTTTTTCATAATTAGCACTACCAGATAGTCTGTTGCCAATTTTTTTGGTAAGCTCTCTCAGGTCTTCGTATCCTTTTCCTTTAGTGAGGATTTCGTCTGAAATTTTTTTAAATTGAATAGAATCTGCTTTAAAATTTTGAGCATAAAAAAATCCGCCCAAAAAGAGCGGAAGTAAATAAAATAGTTTCTTCATATCAAATTTTCTTTTGGGAGTACTAAATTAGTTAAAATTTAAAACTTTTCCCAAAGAAATTTAATCCATATCATACATTAGGAGCGCCGTTACTAATTTGGGCTCTATGTAAGTACATTTTGGGGGCATTTGCAGATTTTGGTTGGTTAATTTCGTAATGTCGTTAAAACCAACGGGATGCAATCCGAAACCAACGGTAAAATCTCCAGAATCTACTTTTTCTTTTATTTTTAAGATTCCTTCTACATCAGAACTTCCTTTTATGAAGCTTAATCTTTCATTTTCTTCTTTGTCATTTTCAATTCCTAGAATTGGGCTTAGAATATATTTGAATAGAAGATGATGATCTACGCTGTCTAATCCCATATCTTGGTTACGGAGTTCGTGTTTTACGTGTAGAGAGTAAAATTTACCGCCCATATACATAGAAATGTGGTATTTCTGAGAAGGGTAGTATGCTTTTTCTTGTTTTTCGTGGATTAAGAAATTTTCAGAAATTTTTGCTAAAAATTCTTCTTCCGAAAGTCCATTTAGGTCTTTTACCAATCTGTTGTAATCGTGAATTTTGATAGATTGATTAGAAACCAAATAGCTTAGTACAAAATTATAAGGTTCATTACCATTATGTCTTTTGTTTTTTTCTTTCAATTTTTGAGCATATTTTGCAGAAGAATCTATTCTGTGATTGCCGTCTGCTAAATAGAAAGTCTCAATCTGGTCTAGTACTTCTTTGAACTGTTGGAGTTTTAATCTATTGTCAATTCTCCAGACTTTATGTCTTATTCCTCTTTCATCAGAATAATTAATAATAGGAACGTTTTTTTCTTCGTGGCTCATTAGAAGTTCCACTTTTGGGCTAGACTGGTAAGTAAGAAGTAGTGGTTCTGCGTGTAGATGAACTTTTTCTAAATAATGCGTAAATTTTTCGTATTTGTTTTTAAGCGCAGTTTCGTGTCTTTTTATTTTGCCATCTAAAAAATCTTCAATGCTTATTAATCCTAACAAACCTCTAAAAATTGTTTTATTGGGTAAAATTTGTTCATAAAGATAATAACTGGAAGAATCCTGAACCAACTTATTTTCTGCAAGCATTTCTTCGTAATTGGTTCTTACTTTTCGTAAGTTACGATCTACGTCTTTAGATTTGCTGCACACATAAGGCTTTATCATCTGTATGTAAGACGAGTCTTCTGCTGCTTTTTTATTGATTTCTTCCTGTGAGAAATTCTCGATAGGTAAGGTAGGAAAAACATCAACAAAATCATTATGAGGTCTTACTCCTCGAAATGGTTTAAATGTGGGCATAATATTCTCTACTTATTTTAATAATTTGTTCTGCTAATTCTTTACCAGTTTTCTCAATAGCATCTGTTGTAACGGTTGCTAAATTAGGAGACAATGATAATGATGGATTCATAAGAACCTGTATATCTGGTTTTGGTTCGTACTCGAAAACGTCTAAAGCTGCACCAGCTAGTTTTTTGTTTTCTAAATAATCTACCAAAGTAACTTCATTTACAGCACCTTTTGCAATATTTACAAGGTATGCGCCGTCTTTCATTATCTCAAATTCTTCAGAATCTATAAGATACCCCGATTTTTCAGTATTAAGGATGCTTATAAAGTCTGATTTTTCTAAAATTTCTTCAAATTTAACAGATTTTAACTCAAAAACAAGTTTTTGTCCATCAAAAAAATCCAAATTTACTTTTTCAGATTTTGAATTTTCATTAAAAATGATAACACTCATTCCTAGAGAAATACCAATTTTAATGACTTCTAGGGCATTATTTCCGCTGCCAATTACTCCTAAAGTTTTACCGAAAATTTCGGTAGCATTTTGATATGATTTTTTTAGCAAATTAAATTTAGAATCTCCTTCTAGAGGCATCATTCTATTGGCATCATGTAGAAATCTAGCCAAAGAAAAAAAATGGGCAAAAACCAATTCTGCTACGGCTCTAGCATAAGAATTAGGGGTAGAAATCACATAAAGTCCTTTTTCAATAGCATAATCTACCGCTACATTATTCATTTCATTACCCGATTTTCCTATGATTTTTAAACTTTTGCAAGAGTCTATTACTTGATTGTCTATAGATGTAGCATTTTTTACCAATAAAACTTCTACTTGATTTTCATTGATAAAATTAATAAGATGTTCTTGAGAGACTCTATGGTCTAGAATTTCGTGACCAGCTTCTATTAAAAGTGTTTCGCCAGAGATAGAAATTCCGTCATTTGCTAAAATTTTCATACTTTATTGAAAAGTTGGTATCTAGTAGTTGGTATTTAGACTAAATTTTTTGAATAATCATGAAATACCAAATACTAAAAACCAACTATTTATTTACAGGGATTTCATTACATCTACCAAAACTTGTACGCTTTCTATAGGCATTGCATTATAAATACTTGCTCTATAACCGCCAAGGCTTCTATGTCCGTTTAATCCACTAATTCCTGCTGCTTTCCATGCGGCATCAAATGCTTCTTTTTTAGATTCGTCTGTTAGATAAAAAGAAACATTCATTGTACCTCTATCTTCTGGAACAGAGAAACATTCGAAAAGTGGATTGTTATCTATTTCATCATAAAGCAGTTTTGCTTTTGCATTATTTCTTGCTTCTGCTGCTGCTAAACCTCCGTTGTTTTCTATCCATTGTAAGGTTAATAATGAACAATAAACTGCAAAAACAGGTGGAGTATTAAACATAGAATCTTTAGAAATGTGAAGAGAATAATCTAAATATGATGGGATGTTTCTTCCTGTTTTTCCTAAAATATCTTTTTTTACAACAACCAAAGTAGCACCAGAAGGTCCCATATTTTTTTGCGCACCTGCATAGATAATTCCGAACTGAGAAAAATCTATTTCTCTAGAGAAAATATCAGAACTCATATCACAAACGATAGGAGCTTCCGTTTTTGGAAATTCTTTCATTTGAGTTCCATAGATCGTATTGTTTGAAGTACAATGGAAAAAATCATATTCTGTACCTACCGTATAATCTTTTGGAATAAAAGAATATTTTTCTTCTTTAGAAGAGCCTACTACATCTACCGTTCCGAATTTTTTTCCTTCTTTTATGGCTGCTGCTGCCCAGCTTCCAGAATCTAAATAAGCTGCTTTTCCGCCTTCTTTCATTAGATTGAAAGGAGCCATTACAAATTGTAAACTAGCACCACCTTGTAAGAAGAGTACTTCATAATCATCTCCTAATTTCATCAGTTTCTTTACCAAAGCTCTAGCTTCTTCCATTACCGCAATAAATTCTTTGCTTCTGTGCGAGATTTCTAGAATAGATAATCCCATTCCGTTAAAATCTAAAACTGCCTGAGCTGCTTTTTCAAAAACTTCTTGTGGTAAAATGCTTGGTCCAGCACTGAAATTGTGTTTCTTCATATTTTCTAAATTCTATAATTGTGATTTATCATTAAAAAACCCGCTCTTAGAACGGGTTTAGGGGTTTATTCGCCGTGTAAAAATGCCTTTTTACTTAGTAATTCCGTATCCGTTTCTACGTGATCATCATCTGGTACACAACAATCTACCGGGCATACCGCAGCACATTGTGGTTCTTCGTGGAAGCCTTTGCATTCTGTACATTTATCTGGAACAATGTAGTAAACATCATCACTTACAGGTTTTTGAGCTGCATTAGCATCTATTGTTAATCCCGATTTTAAAGTAACCATGCCTTTTAAGGAGGTCCCTTCAGAAGCTTTCCAATCCACAGCTCCTTCATAGATTGCGTTATTTGGACATTCTGGTTCGCAAGCACCACAATTGATACATTCGTCTGTTATTATAATAGCCATTGCTACGTTTTTTTTAAATTTGCACAAAATTAGTAATTTTCAACTTACTGAGAAAAGTTTTCAGTGGTAAAACTTATCTTTTTTTAGGTATTTTTTATAAAATTTAACCAATCAAACAAAAAATAAAGCATCTAATGAAGCAAGATTTTAAAATACACGGACTAAGCAAGTTGGGGAAATTTCTTCATCAGTTTTTAGAAAAATCAACCGAAGATTACGCTCAAGACGAGGCAGAACTCTTTGCTCTTATGAAGAAAAGCGAACTAGAAAATCCTTGGTTCACACAAGAAAATCAAAAATTTTGCTTTAAAAACTGGGCAGATGTTTTGAAAGAAGAAAACATATTAAATTGGGTTTCTCATTATAAAATTTCTCATTTTTCTAAAAAAGTAGGATTAATTTTGGCAGGGAATATTCCATTAGTTGGTTTTCACGATGTAATTTGTGTAATTCTTAGCAATCACATTCCAATTATTAAATTGTCTTCTAAAGACAAGCAAATTTTACCTTTTTTACTCAATAAATGGGGAGAATTTTCTGAATGGAATTTAGAATATCAAATGGTAGAAAAATTAACTGAGTATGATGCGGTAATTGCTACAGGCAGTAATAATACGGCACGTTACTTAGAGTATTACTTTAAGGATTCTCTTTCGATTATTAGAAAAAACAGGACTTCTGTAGCGGTGATAAAAGGTGATGAAACCAATGAAGAATTACAACTTTTGGCTGAAGATATTTTTAGATATTTTGGTTTGGGCTGTAGAAATGTAACCCGACTTTTTATTCCGAAAGATTTTGAGCTAGGCAAACTTTTTGAGAATTTCATTCATTTTAAAGATATTATGAATCATCACAAATATGCTAACAATTATGATTATAACAGAGCAATTTATCTTTTGAATCAAGAAAAGTTTTGGGATAATAATTTTGTGATGTTAAAAGAAGATCAGGCATTGTTTTCTCCGCTTTCTGTAATCAATTTTAGCAGATACGAAAGTATAGAAGAAGTGAAATCTTTTCTTGTTGAAAACGAAACCAATATTCAGTGTATCGTAGCGAAGGCAGAATTAGAAATCAAGGATTCTATTCATTTCGGCGAAGCGCAGAATCCTAGTTTAGATACTTATGCAGATAATATAGATACGATGAGGTTTTTAGAAGTTATTTAATAATAATTAAAAAAGATAGTCAATAAATATGGAAATTATCATTCAAAATCAAAATACAAAAGCGGTTATCAAAACCAAAGGAGCAGAGCTAAGTTCACTTCAGAAAGATGGGAAAAATTATATTTGGGAAGTTAATCCTGATTTTTGGAATAAAACTTCGCCCATTCTTTTTCCGATAGTTGGCGCTTTAAAAAATGGAGAGTATCAATTTAAAGATACAATCTATCAGCTTCCGCGTCACGGTTTTGCCAGAGATTTTGAGTTTGAGGTGGTGGAAAGTACTGAGAATTCGGTAGTATTTTCTTTGAAAAGTTCAGCAGAAACATTGAAGGTTTATCCTTTTTATTTTGAACTGAAAATTTCTTATGTGTTAGAAAACAATACATTGATTGTAAAATATGATATAATCAATCATTCTTCTGAGGAAATGTATTATTCTATAGGTGCGCATCCTGCATTTGCTATTGATGGCAATTTTGAGGAATATTCTTTGATTTTAGACGAAGAAAAAGATTTGGAAACTTACCAATTGAATCAAGATTTGTTTTCTGGTGAAACCGAAATCATTAAACTAAAAGGAAAGAATTTACCTTTAGACTATCATCTTTTCGAGAATGATGCTTTGGTTTTTAAGAATTTTGCTACGAAATCTTTAACCTTAGCAAAAAACAATGAACCTTTGATGAAAGTAGAGTTTCCAGAATTTCCATATTTAGGAATTTGGACTAAAAAAAATGCACCTTTTATTTGTATAGAACCTTGGTTAGGAATTGCGGATAATGCTACCGCATCAGGAAATTTAACCGAAAAAGAAGGGATTCAAATGTTAGAACCCAATGCAATAAAATCTGTCTTCTGGTCTGTAGAGTTGTTTTAAATTTTGTCAATTTCAAAAAAAGATTTAATTTTAACTTTTTAATCAATAAAAACAAATGAATTATGGATTTTCAAAATACATTAGTCTCTCAATCTACCGAGATTGAAAAAGCAGAATTTTATAAAAAAACCTATTTACACGTAGCACTTGCTATTGTAGCTTTTGCAGGTCTAGAGTATCTTTTACTTTTTAATGTGCCAGAAGATTATATTATAGCAATGGTTTCTGGTAGATTTATATGGCTGTTTATTTTGGGGCTTTTTTGGTTGGGAGCTACTTTGGCTAATAAATGGACGCTTTCTCAGAGTAAAAACGTTCAATATTTAGGACTTTTATTTTATATTGTACTAGAAGCAGTTATCTTTTTACCATTAATTTATATTGCTGCTATATATGCAAACGGAATTGAAACAATTAAACAAGCTGGATTAATGACTGGTGTTTTGTTTTTGAGTTTATCTGCTTTAGCTTTCTTCGGTAATAAAGATTTTTCTTTTTTAAAGAACATCATTGTTATTGGTGGTTTTCTTGCTTTAGGAGTAATTGTTGTAGGTGCTATTTTCGGTTTTAATTTAGGCTTGTGGTTCTCTTTTGCAATGGTAGGGTTAGCTTCTGCAAGTATTGTCTATCAAACTCAGAAATTAAAAGATGTTTACACTCCAAATCAATATGTAGGGGCATCTTTACAATTGTTTGCTTCTATTATGCTTTTGTTTTGGTACATATTAAGCATACTTTCTAGTAAAAAATAATAATTCATAAATAAATAAAAAATCCAGATTTTACAGTCTGGATTTTTTTGTGTTTAATTCTGTTATAAAAATCATTACTGTTTCTCCGAAATTGGCAGCTATTCTTTCGGAAATATTGAGTAATTCTGTTTCGGTGAATTCTTTTCTTTTTTGGTCATTGTCGAAAATTAATAACAAATTGGTGTTTTTTCCTTCAGTTAGCATTTCGGACTTTACCTCAGATAAAATGTATTTTTCTACATCATATAAATTATCGATCATTAGGGCTAATTCTGTGTCTGTATATTGATTCCAGTTTTCTATTTGACTTTCTACAGTGTGAAAGGTGATGCTTAAAATGCTCATTTTTTCTTATTTTTGAAAATTATTTTACAAAAATACTTAAAAAATGACTAAAGGATTTTTAACGGTTGTTCTTTTATTAATATCGAACATTTTTATGACGTTTGCTTGGTATGGTCATCTCAAGTTTCAAGAGTGGGGCTGGATGAAGAAGTCTGTACTTTGGTCTGTTATCTTAATTAGTTGGGGTTTTGCATTGTTTGAATATATTTTCCAGGTTCCTGCCAATAGAATTGGTTTTAAAGAGAATGGAGGGCCTTTTTCTTTGTTTCAATTAAAAATTATTCAAGAGGTAATTACGCTTACAGTATTCACTGTTTTTGCGGTGGTTTTTTTTAAGACAGAAAGTTTTAAATGGAATCATTTAGCTGCTTTTGTTTGTCTGATTTTAGCAGTTTATTTTATTTTTAGGAAATAAATTCGCGTTATTTAATAATTTAATTTTCAAGTAAGAAAAACTTGAAAAAAATCATATTTGTGGATAACAAATTCGGTAAAAAATTGGGTGGTTTTCGGGTATTTTTCGTATATTCGTGCGTTATTTGAAAATGAAAAATTAAGAAGTCAATCGTAATATTTAATCGTTTGATTTTCATTTAATTAAAAAATAAAATATGCATAAAGAAGGAGAAAGACTAATTCCTATCAACATTGTTGATGAAATGAAAACGTCTTACATAGATTATTCTATGTCGGTAATTGTTTCTAGAGCGTTGCCAGATGTAAGAGACGGCCTTAAACCTGTACACAGAAGAGTATTTTACGGGATGTACGGTTTGGGTGTTTTTTCAAACAAAAAATACTTAAAATCTGCAAGAATTGTAGGGGATGTTTTAGGTAAATACCATCCACACGGTGATTCTTCAGTTTATGGTGCTATGGTAAGAATGGCGCAACCTTGGAGTTTAAGATATCCTCAGGTTGATGGGCAAGGTAACTTTGGTTCTATGGATGGTGATCCGCCTGCAGCTATGCGTTACACCGAAGCTAGATTGAAGAAAATTTCAGACGAAATTCTTTCGGATTTAGATAAAGAAACAGTAGATTTTCAAAATAACTTTGATGATTCCCTTACTGAACCAAAAGTTTTACCTACTAAAATTCCTAATTTATTAGTAAATGGTACTTCTGGTATTGCAGTAGGTATGGCTACCAATATGGCACCACATAATTTGTCTGAATCTATAGATGCTATTTGTGCCTATATTGATAACAGAGAAATTACTATAGATGAGTTAATGAAACATATTATTGCTCCAGATTTCCCTACAGGTGGTATTATCTATGGTTATGATGGGGTAAGAGATGCCTTTCATACAGGTAGAGGTAGGATTGTTTTAAGAGCAAAAGTAAATTTCGAAGAAGTACATAACAGAAACGCCATTATTGTTACTGAAATTCCTTATCAAGTAAATAAGGCTGAGATGATTGCCAGAACTGCCGAATTGGTAAAAGATGACAAAATTCCTGGAATTTATGAAATTCGTGACGAATCAGACAGAAACGGACTTAGAGTAGTTTATGAACTAAAAAATGATGCTATTCCGAATGTAGTTCTTAATTTATTATATAAATATACTGCGTTACAAACTTCTTTCTCTGTTAATAATATTGCATTGGTAAAAGGAAGACCAGAGCAATTGAACTTGAAAGACATTATTCATCATTTTGTGGATCACAGACACGAAGTTATTGTAAGAAGAACTCAGTACGAACTAAGAAAAGCACAAGAAAGAGCTCATATTTTAGAAGGTTTTATGAAGGTAATTGGTTCTCAGGAATCACTTGATAAAGCTATTTCTATCATACGCCATTCTGCCAATCCTCAAGAAGCAAAAGAAGGATTAATTGCAGAATTTGAACTTTCTGAAATTCAGGCACAAGCTATTCTAGACCTTAGACTAGCACGTCTTACAGGGATGGAGCTTGATAAAATTCGTGCAGAATACGAAGAGATAATGTCTCTCATCAAAGATTTAGAAGATATTCTAACTAATGAGCCAAGAAGATATCAAATCATAAAAGACGAATTATTAGAAGTTAAAGAAAAATACGGAGACGAAAGACGCTCAGAAATAGATTATTCTGGTGGAGAAATGTCTATAGAAGATTTAATCCCAGACGAAAAAGTGGTTCTTACCATCTCGCACGCTGGTTATATCAAGAGAACACTTCTATCAGAATACAAAGTTCAAAGTAGAGGAGGAGTTGGTAATAAAGCAGCTACAACTAGAGATTCTGATTTCTTAGAATACATTGTTTCAGCTACTAACCACCAGTATATGATGTTCTTTACCGAAAAAGGAAAATGTTTCTGGTTAAGAGTATTCGAAATTCCTGAAGGTTCTAAAACAGCTAAAGGTAGAGCTATTCAAAACCTAATTAATATTGAACCAGACGATAAAATAAGAGCTTACATTAGAACCAATGACCTTAAAGATACAGAATATGTAAATTCTATGTATCTGGTAATGGTTACTAAAAATGGTATTATTAAGAAAACATCTCTTGAACAATATTCTAGACCTAGAGTTAATGGTATTAATGCCATCGAAATTAGAGAAGATGACCAATTATTAGAAGCTAAATTAACGACTGGGACTTCAGAAATTATGATTGCTACCAGAGGAGGTAAGTGTATCAGATTCCCAGAAGAAAAAGTAAGATCCGTTGGTAGAACCTCAATTGGAGTACGCGGAATAGACCTTTCTGATGGAGACGAAGTAATTGGCATGATTGTTGTGAATGATATGGAGAAAGAATCTGTATTGGTAGTTTCTGAAAGAGGATATGGTAAACGGACTGCTGTAGAAGATTACAGAATTACCAACAGAGGCGGAAAAGGTGTAATTACTCTTAACATTACCGAAAAAACGGGTGACCTTATTGCAATACAATCGGTAACAGATGAAGATGGATTAATGATTATTAATAAATCTGGTGTTGCGATTAGAATGGGATTAGATGCGCTCAGAATTATGGGAAGAAACACTCAAGGTGTAAGATTGATAAATCTTAAAAATTCTGACGAGATTGCTGCAGTAGCCAAAGTAACGATGGACAAAGAAGTAGAAGTAGATGAAGAAGAGTCTCAGGAAATTTCTGAAATTGCGATAGAAGGAGAAGATAACGTAGTTTCTCCGGAAGATAACACAGAAGAAACTACAGATTCTAAAGAACAAAATTTAGAAAACGACGAAGAATAATAATTATAATAACTAAGGACAAGTCGTGGCTTGTCCTTTTTCTTTAAAAATCAAATTTAGCGTTATGAAAAAAATAATTTTAAGTGCGGCAGTTCTTGCTTTCGGTTTTTCATTTGCACAAAAAAAAGAAGTTGTAAATGCTTACAAAGCAATAGAATCTGGAGATTTAGCTACTGCTAATGTACAAATTTCCGCTGCGGAGGCAATTTTAGGAGATAAAACTTATCTTCTAGAACCTGAAGTGTTAGAACAATATTTTTATACAAAAGGGATTGCCCTAGTAAAGGCTGGTAAAACTTCTGAAGGAGCTGAAGTTCTAGCTAAAATAAGTGAACTAGGAAAATCTAAAATTTACACAGGTAAAAATGCAGAAAAACAAAAAGTTTACTACGTAGGAAAAGCGGCTGCAGATGCATCTGGAATTTCTGGACTTAAAGAAGAAACCTACGTTCCTACCACTACTCCAAAGATAGGGACTACTGTAAATCCTATCCTTAATAAAATTAATGATGAGACAATGAAGGCTTATAATGCCAAAAGTTATGCTCAAGCTGGAAAAGGATTTTTAGAAATTTATAATTTATTAAAAGCTGCAGGTAGCGAAGATAAACAATACAAATACTATTCTGCATTAGCTTTTGCACAGGGTAATATGATAGATGATTCGTCTAAATTGTTTTCAGAACTTATCGCAGAAGGATATAACGGTGTAAAAACTGAATATAAAGCTAAAAACAAAAAGACAGGACAAGAAGAATCTTTAGATAAAAATACTTTTGAGCTTTATAAAAAAATGGGAGCTACTGGTGATTACACAGATTTCAAAACAGAAAGTACACCTAGTATTGAACAAGAGCTTTTTGAGACAGCAGCAGCATTATATGTAGATGGTAAAAAATATGATGAAGCTCTAGCTTTAATAGATAAAGGATTAGCAAAATTCCCAAAAAGTGCAAAACTTTCTGATTTAAAAGGAACTACTTACTTTAAATCTGGGAAAATGGATCAATTTATGTCTAATTTAAAAGAGCAGGTAGAAAAAAATCCTAATGATAAGGTAAGCTGGTATAATTTAGGTGTTCTTGCTAGTAAAGACCCTTCAAAATTAGCTGAAGCAGAAGGTTATTTCAAAAAATCTTTAGAAATAGATCCTGCTTATAAAGAAGCATTACAAGGAGTTATTTTTAATATTTACATCAATGGTGATGATAAAGCAATTGAAGCGATAGATGCAGCTAGAAAAGCTAAAAAAACAGAATTGTTTAATAAACTTTTAGGAGAAAGGAGAGAAAGATTTGCAAAAGCTCTTCCTTTTGCTGAAAAATGGTATTCTGTAGAACCTAAAAACATTGAAGTTGTTACTTTGTTAAAAGGTTTGTACCAAACAACTCACAATGATGTTAAATTCCAAGAAATGAAGGCGGTAGAAGCTGCCCTTAAAGCTGGGAAATAAAAAATATTAATAGGATATAATATGAAAAGCCCTGATGTATTTCAGAGCGTTTTTATTTTTTGGTAAGTAAAAGTTTTTCGCAGACCATTTTACTTAGAGATTCTTTTTTGTGATCAAAACTTATGGTAAAAGACCAGTCA
>DDFD01000107.1 GCA_002337005.1 Flavobacteriales bacterium UBA1937
GATTACTCTCTAGAAGCGCCATAATTACCTGTGTTTCAGGATCACCTAATCTCATATTGTATTCTAGAAGGTAGCACTCATTATTTTCTACCAATACACCAAAGAAGATAAACCCAACAAAATTGAGAGCATTGTCTTTAATTCCTCTTACGGTAGGTTCTAGGATATTTTTTTCGAAATCTGCTAAATGTTCTGCGGTAAACTCTGGACTAGGAGCTACTGTTCCCATACCACCAGTGTTAAGACCTGTGTCGTGATTTCCTATTTTTTTGTAGTCTTTGGCAGAAACGCAAGGAAATGCTTGTTTGCCATTCCAGAAAGCGATAACTGATGCTTCAAAACCTTTTAAAAATTGTTCTATCACTACTTTGATGCCTGCATCTCCAAAGATTTTATCAATCATAAATTGATGAAGCGTAGCTTCTGCATGTTCTACGTCTTCACAAATTACGACACCTTTACCAGCTGCTAAACCGCTTGCTTTGATAACCAAAGGATATTTTTGGGTTTGGATATATTCTTTTGCCAAAGTATAAGAATCAAAAATCTCTGCTTTGGCCGTTCTTACGCCATTTTCTAGCATAAATTTTTTAGAAAAAGCTTTGCTTCCTTCTAAATCTGCTGCACGCTTGGTAGGACCAAAAATCTTAAGATTATGTTTTTGAAATTCATCTACAATTCCCTTTACCAAAGGTAATTCTGGACCTACAAATGTGAAATCTATTTGTTCTTTGATAGCGAAATCTCTCAACTCAGCAATGTCTTCGTAAGGAAGGTTTTTGCCTAAAGTTTCTGTAGTGGCATTTCCTTTCGCAAAATACAACTGAGAAATTCTTTTGTCTTGAGCTAGTTTTTTGGCTACAGCAGATTCTCTACCGCCGTTTCCTATAATTAATACTTTCATTTTGATGTTTATTTTGATATATTACAAATTTAAGAAATTGTATGAACGATTTGTTACATAATTTCTATAATTTTTAGTGCAAGAAATGTCTCATTCCTGTGAACATCATAGGAATTCCATGTTCATTAGCCGCTGCAATAGAATCTGCATCTTTTACAGAACCACCTGGTTGAACAATCGCTGTAATGCCTTCTTTAGCACAAAAATCTACCACATCTCTAAAAGGAAAAAAAGCATCTGAAGCGAGAACTAAATCTCCTGTAAACTTTTCTTTAGCTCTAGAAATAGCTTGTTCTGTAGCCCAAATTCTGTTCACTTGTCCACCTCCAATCCCGAAAGCCTGAACTCCGTTTGAAACTACAATTGCATTAGATTTCACATATTTCACTACTCTTTGCGAGAATAATAATGCTTTTTTCTGCTCTTCTGTTGGTTGAACTTCCGTCACGACTTTGAAATCATCTGAAAATTGATCATCCACATCTTGAATTAAAATTCCGCCATCAATTTTCACCCAAGTTTGTTTGTCTGAAACTGGATTTTTAATTTTTATAATTCTTAAATTCTTTTTCTTTCTTAGAATTTCTAAAGCTTCTTCATCAAAATCAGTTGCCATTACAATTTCTAAGAAAGTTTTGTTGAGTTCTTCCGCTGTTGCAGCATCTACTTTATAATTCATCCCGATAATTCCACCGAAAATAGAAACTGGATCACATTCGAAGGTTTTAGCATAAGTTTCAAGAGCTGTAGTTCCTATAGCAACTCCACAAGGTGTAGAATGTTTTACAGCACAACATGCCATTTCTTCTTTAAATTCATTTACTACTTTCCAACACAAATCCATATCTCTTAGATTATTGAAAGACAATTCTTTACCTCCCAAAATTTCGAAATCTTTCATCGCTCCGTTTTCAAAAGTTGACACATAATATGCTGCAGATTGGTGAGGATTTTCGCCGTAACGCAAATCTGAAACTTTTTTGTAAGAAGCACTAAGATAAGTTGGATATTCTTCTTCTAACAACATTTTAGAAATGGCTGCATCATAAGCCGAAGTTAGATTGAATACTTTTCCTGCTAATTTTTTACGGGTTTCTATGGTAGAATCTCCGTTTTCTGAGATTTCTTGTTGAACCAATGCATAATCTGCCACGTCAGTAATTACCGCCACAGATTTGAAATTTTTAGCGGCAGAACGAAGCATTGATGGTCCACCAATATCTATGAATTCTACTTTTTCGTCAAGTGAAATATTTTTATTTACATTTTCGAAGAAAGGATATAAGTTGACAATCACCATATCAATAAGCCCGATTTCGTGCTCTGCAACGGTTTTCATATGTTCTTCATTATCACGAACAGCCAATAAACCACCATGAACTTTTGGATGAAGGGTTTTTACTCTTCCGTCTAACATTTCTGGAAAATTAGTCACTTCATCTATCTGAATGGGATTAAGTCCAGCTTCTTTAAGATGTTTGAAAGTACCTCCAGTAGAGATAAGTTCGTAATTGTTTTGTTCTAAAAATTGTGCAAATTCAGTAAGACCCTTTTTGTCTGATACGCTGATTAATGCTCGTTTTTTCATTTTTTATTTTTAATTTTTATTAGATTTTAACCAATTGAGAAACCATTATTGTAAATATAAATTGATACTCCTAACAGAATTAAGGCTTCAATAATATAAACTACATAAATATTTATCATTTTAAAACTTACTATTATTCTTTCAACCAGCATAATGATTAACAAAATAATTAGCCCAAAAAAAGCAATAGTACCTCCTAATGCATTACCTCCATTATTGTCAATAAAAGTATAATTAATAAATAAAAAAAGTAATAATACACCTAAAATAAGCGATATAATTAAAAAAGGAGTTATTGGCTTTAGTTTCTTCATTTTAATTCAAAACTTTATTTATCGCTTTAGGAAAAATATCATATTCTATTTCGTGAACTTTTTGTGCAAGAGTTTCTGGAGTGTCATTTTCTTCAATGTTAAATTTTCCTTGAAGAATAATTTCGCCTTCGTCAATTCCTGAAGTAACAAAATGAACGGTTGCGCCACTTTCTTTTTCTTTAGCCTCAATTACCGCTTCGTGTACGTGATGTCCCCACATTCCTTTTCCACCAAATTTTGGCAATAATGCAGGATGAATATTGATGATTTTATCTTTATATTTTTCACAAAATTCTGATTTTAAAATAGAAAGAAAACCTGCCAAAACAATTAAATCTGTATTTTCGGGCAATACTTTTTCTAAATTTTCAGAAAAATCTTTTCCTCGTTTGATGAGTTGAAAAGGGATTTTGTGATTTTTGGCTCTTTCTAAAGCATAGCAATCGCGGTCTGCCACCACTAAATTTACTTTAGCATTGGGAATTTCTCCATTGTCAATACAATCAATGATTCTCTGTAGATTACTGCCAGAACCTGATGCAAGAATTGCTATATTTTTCATTTTTGTACAATGTATTATGTATCAAGATCTATAATGTACAAAGAAAAATATAAATGCTTTCTATTACTTTGTACATTGTACTTTTTACATTTTACAATAAATTTATTTTCTCAGAATTTTCTGTAATCTCTCCTATTTCATAAGCATCAGGAAGTGTTTCTAGAACTTTGGTCACGTCGTTTGCATCTACCACCACTACCATTCCTACACCCATATTAAAAGTTCCGAACATTTCCATTCTTTCGATGTTTCCACGTTTTTCTGCTTCTAACATAATGCTTGGAATTTGGATTTTAGAAGTATCTATATTTGCACAAAAACCTTCAGATATAATTCTCGGAACATTCTCTATTAAACCACCACCAGTAATATGTGCAATTCCGTGAATATCTATCACTTGCATCAGTTTATGAATAGGCTGATAATACAATCTTGTAGGTACTAAAAGTGTTTCGTGAATTGGTTTACCTTCGAACTCTTCATTAAAATCAGGGAAAATTTTTCTTACCAAAGAAAAACCATTGCTATGAAAACCAGAACTAGGAAGCGCAATAATTTTGTCGCCTTTTTTAATTTTAGAACCATCTATAATCTGGTCTTTTTCTACAATTCCTACGCAAAAACCAGCAACATCATAATCACCAGGTTGATACATTCCGGGCATTTCTGCGGTTTCGCCACCTATGAGTGCGCAATTGTTGTCTTTGCAAGCATTTACCATCCCAAGAACTATTTCTGCTGCTACATCAGAATCTAGTTTTCCGCAAGCCAAATAATCTAAGAAAAATAGCGGTTTAGCACCATGACAAAGGATATCATTAGCACACATTGCGAAGCAATCTATACCTATAGAATCATATTTCTTGGTATCTAAAGCAATTTTAAGCTTGGTTCCTACCCCATCTGTTCCAGATACTAAAACTGGATTTTTGTAACCTCCAATTTCATAAAACGCCCCAAAACTACCAATTCCGTTTAGTACATTTTTATTGTGGGTTTCGGCAACGGCAGATTTTATTTTATCAACGGTTTTGTAACCTTCTTCTTTATCTACTCCTGCAGATTTGTAAGTATTGCTCATTTTTTACTTTTTTTAAAGAAACCTTGCAGGATTTTACTCCTGCAAGATGTTCACTTTTAATAGATTTACTTCAAACTTTCACAGAAAAAACTTAAATAAAAAAGCCGACAATCTTTCAGATTATCGGCCTAGATTATTTAGCTGCGTATTTTAGCTTTCCAATTTCTTGGAGAATTAGAGTGCCAAAATGTTGCAAATTTTTGTTCAAGTTTCTAATTTTTACTTCCGCAAAAGTAATATTTTTTATTGATTAAAAGCAAATCAAAAACTAAGAAAAATTTTCTTTTATTACTTTTTTAACTTTTTCCTCAAATTCAGAAGATTTTTCTAACTCTATTATACCTTTTTGATTATCAAAGGTTTCATAGAAAAATGGCAAAGAAAAAGTCTCTGAAATTTTGGCTCCATCAAAAGGAAATCTTTTACTGGCAATTTCTAAAACACTTGCACCACCTCTTTTTCCTGGAGAAGTTGCCATCAAAAACATTGGCTTTTCACCAAAAATTTTTCTTTCGGGAATTCTAGAAACCCAATCCATTAGATTTTTAAACGCAGCAGAATAATTACCATTATGCTCTGCCAGAGAAACCAAAAGAAAATCTGAAGTATCTATTTTTTCTGCAAAATCATACGCTAATTTTGGCAATCCGCCACTTTTTTCTCGGTCTGAGCTGTAAATTGACATTTCGTAGTCGTTTAAATCTAAAATTTCAATTTCAGAATTTTCAAATTTTTGAGAAACAAAAGTTACCAATTGTTTGTTGATTGATGTGGAAGAACTGCTTCCTGCAAATGCGAGTATTTTCATATTAGTTGATGGTTGATAGCTCTTAAACTTTTAATTCTTGAATTTTATTACAATTTAGGTAATTTCATTGGAACTTCAATCAAAAGAACTTCAGAATTTTCTGAAATTTCTAAATCAAACTTGTCGGTATCTTCAATTCCAAGAGCGTCTCTTTGATTTAAAATAGTATCACCAATTTTTACACTTCCCGAAATTACAAAAACATAAACTCCGTTTCCAGATTTTTTGATTTCATAAGTTTTAGAAGTATTTTGAGTAAAATTTCCTAAATGAAACCACGCATCTTGATGTACCCAAACTCCTGCATCATCAGGATTTGGAGAAACAATTTGTTGGAATTCATTATCTACAGCATTATCAGAAATTTTAAGTTGATCATATCTTGGTTCTACTCCATTTTCACGAGGAATTACCCAAATTTGAAGCAAAGTAACTGGTTGATCGGAATTTCCATTAAATTCGGAATGCTGAATACCTGTTCCTGCGCTCATTACTTGGATTTCTCCTTTCTTGATAGCTCCGAAATTTCCCATAGAATCTTTGTGATGCAATTCTCCTGAAAGTGGAATGGTTATAATTTCCATATTAGAATGAGGATGCGTTCCGAAACCCATTCCTGCGCTTACAAAATCATCATTTAACACTCTAAGAACACCAAAATGTACTCTTTCTGGATTGTAATAATTGGCAAAGCTAAAACTGTGATTGGCAACTAACCAACCGTGGTTTTGAAATCCTCTGCTTTCTGCGGTATGTACTGTTGTTTTCATTTTAAAATTTTTAATTTAAAGAATCATCGCGATTGTTCTGATTTACGAGTACAAAGATACAGTGGTAAGAATCTGATTACATTGATGTAAGGTAAGAAATACCTGAGGTGAAAAGTTAGATTTATCCTTTGACAATTATTTGAATATCTTGTATATAATTGTAATCTACACGAAAGAAAAAAACTATACAAAGATTTAAACTTTGAACAATAGTAAAAATTATAAATACTCTTTTAAAAATCTGATTAGTAATTATTATAACTCTAATAATTCAAATTGAAAAATTTAAATCACCAAAAATGAAATTTAGATTAATAAAGTATGTTTAAATAAAAATTAAATCATCGTTAATAAAAGTCTTTTTTATATCTAAATAATATACAGAATCAATAATTTAAACCTTAAAGTACAATAAAATTTTAAAATAACACAAAGCGCAATACTTTATACTAATTAAATTAAAAATTTTTAATTATTATTAATATTTTTGCATACTGATTAACCATGAAATAATTAAATTTTGAAAAAGAAGAATATAAATAAAGTCATTTTAAAAAAATTTAAAAGAAAATTAAAATCTAAACTTAAAAGAAGTTTAAAACGAAAACATTTAAATTATGTTCCAAAAAATGAAAGAAAATTATTTATTAAGATAAAAAAATATTCTAACAAATATATATTTTTTAAATGCCCTAAATACATATCTCTTGATAGCCATTATGAAGATTTTTTTAAATATGTTAAAAAAATTGAAAATGTGGTAAATAATATTAGTTATAACAAAAAACCTATTCTTATAGATATGAGAAATGTTGAAAGTATAGATTTCTCAGGAATTTCAATTTTGATTACATTAATTCTTAAGTTACAGCAGAAAAAAATAAAAGTTAATGGACTAAATCCAAAAGATCCTAATATATATTCATTGCTTAATGAATTCAACTTTTTTGAAAATACGGGGTATAGAAGATTATATTACAATAATTTTTATAGTGAATTTGGAAATTATGATAAAATTTTCATAAAAGGAGACGTAAAAGTAAATCCTCAAAATGGAATTAATATTACAAAATTTGTTTCTAAAAAAATTTTTGATGATGACAAACATGTTAATGATGGACTACAGACTGTCTTATTAGAGTTAATGGCAAATACTACAAAATGGTCAGAACAAACGACCGATAACAATCTTTGGATATTATCTACATATTATGATAAAAATTATAAAAATGTAGAATTTATTTTTATAGATTATGGTATAGGTATATTTGAAAGTTTAAAAAAATCTGAACAACATTCTACGTGGTATGGAGAAATTTTAAATAAATTTGCAAGTAATTGTAATGTGTTAAAAAATATGCTAGAAGGTGATTCAAGCATTTATAAATCATCTACTGGTCTTTATTATAGAGGAAAAGGAATACCATCATTAAAAACAAAATTAAAAGATAAGTATATAAATGATTTAAAAATTTATACTAATGATGTAAGAGGAGTTATTGATTTAGACATTTATGACAATATGTCTAATAAATTTAATGGCACAATTGTTTCTTGGAATATAAATAAAGATAATGTTTTTTTTAAAATATAAATAAATGAAAGTATTATACATAAAAGATTTTTCACCAACACCTGGAGTAAGAACACCTGAAGAAGGTCCTTTCTCAGGAGAAGAATATAGAAATAAAATTCTAGAACCCGAATTTAACATTGCTATTAAAGGAGGTTTTAAATTAAAAATTGATTTAAATGGAACTTTTGGATATGCCACGTCATTTTTAGAAGAAGTTTTTGGTGGCCTAGTTAGAACTTTTGGATATGATACTGTTATAAATAATTTAATTATTGATAGTTCTCAAAGACCATTTTATCTAGATGACATTAAAGAATATATGAATGATGCAGCTTCTAAAAAAAATATTTAGTAACAATACTTTAATAATTTCAATAGTTACTATTATTGTCTTTATAATATTTCTAATTTATCAAAATGGATTAGTGTTCAATAATGAAATTGATATAAAAGATATTATCAGTCTTTTATTTAATATTGTTTTTATTTTTTTTATATCAATTACAATTACTAAAAACTATGACATCAATAGAAAAGAAAAAGATGTAATTATAAACGATATAATAGAAATAAAGAAAAATGCTAAATTAGGTTTTGAGATAATTAAAAATTGCAATTACTCTGAAAAAGAATCAAATAAAATTATTACTAGTTTGCGAGAAGATTTATACCATTTAAAAAATTTGATTGAATCTTCAATTGTTGAAAAAGCTTCAGAAAGCACTAAAATTTTTTTTGATCAAATTAATACTGATATTAAATCAATAGATAGATTAATATCTCCAAATTCTAGTGCTAACAGGCTTATTACAGTGGAAAACGAAATTTTACTTAATGATTATTCAAGAAGAATAAATAAAGAATTATCAAAATTAATGTTAAAACTAAATAGTTTATGAGGTACTACTTAATCAGTAGTACCTCATAAACTATTAAATTTGAAAAGTTATTATGTGAAATTTTGAGCCTTTAGATGCTCAAAAATCCTTTCAGAAATTCTAAAAGGATTTGGATTTATCATTTAAACTAATAAATTGAGAATATTGGGTGCATCATTCAAATACGTTTCGAAATAACCACGTTCTTTCATTCTCTGGATTAATCCTTCAAAATCTGAAGCATCTGCTAATTCTATTCCTACGGTTGCTAATGCGGTTTCTCTGGAGTTCTTTTTGGTATATTCAAAAAAAGCAATATCATCATTTTCACCTAAAACATCTAAAACGAACTCCTTCAAAGAACCTGGTCTCTGCGGAAATTTAACCAAGAAATAATGCTTCACACCTTTGTAAAGCAAAGCTCTTTCTTTGATTTCTTCCATTCTGGTAATGTCATTGTTGCTTCCGCTCACAATGCAAACCACATTTTTACCTTTGATTATCTCTTGATATTGCTCTAAAGCCGAAATAGACAATGCGCCTGCTGGTTCTAGCACAATCGCATCTTTATTGTACATTTCTAGAATGGTTTCGCAGATTTTTCCTTCATCTACACTAATGCAATCGCTGATGTAATCTTTACAAATTTCAAAAGTTAAATCACCTACTTTTTGTACAGCAGCACCATCTACGAATTTATCAATTTTCGGCAATTCTACATTGTAGCCAGCATCAATAGAAGCTCTCATAGAAGCGGCACCTTTTGGTTCTACCCCAATAATTTTAGTATCAGGAGAAAGCACCGAAAACACCGTGACTATACCTGCCAATAAACCACCACCACCAATTGGAACAAAAACAAAATCTATTTTTTTATTGGTTTGTTCTAGAATTTCCATTGCTAAAGTTGCTTGTCCTTCAATAATCTGAGGATCATCAAAAGGATGAATAAATGCAGCTCCATTTTTTTCGCTGTAATCAATTGCGGCATTTTTAGAAGCATCAAAAGTATCTCCTACCAATTTTATTTTCACAAAATCACCACCGAACATTTCTACTTGTTCTAATTTTTGTTTTGGAGTGGTAATTGGCATAAAAATCACACCATTTATTTTAAGCTCATTACAAGCAAAAGCTACACCTTGAGCGTGATTTCCTGCACTTGCGCAAACTACTCCGCCATTGGTTTTCCCTGCTTCGAAAAGGCTTTTAATTTTATGATAAGCTCCTCTTAATTTATACGAACGAACAGGTTGCAAATCTTCTCTTTTCAAAGAAATATTGGCATCAAAAACTTTAGACAATCGGAAACTCTCTTGTAACGGAGTAATTTTCGCAGCTGTGGAAATTTTTTCTCTTGCTGTGTTTATAGAATCTATCGTTAAATAAGGTGTTTGTTCTTTCATCATAATTCTTTCATTGAAATTTTTCATTTTTCATAGGTTTTATCCTATGTTTTTTGCGTTGCCACTTTGTAAATTTTCTTATCTTTTATTTTTTTATTGGGTTAAAACCCTATGCTCATTTAAATCGCCAATTGGCTACGTCTAATCTTCGATTTCGTGGCTTATTAGTTACTTTTAAATTTAATTTCTCCATTTTCTAAAATTAATTGATGAGATAGACATTCTGGAAGTTGGCTCTCAAAATGTCCTACATAAATTAACGTATGACCACTTTTGCATAAATCATCTACTACTCTATTAAAATATTGAGTTTGTTGAGTATCTAAACCTTGACAAGGTTCGTCTAAAATCAATAATTCTGGATTTTTCACGATGGTTCTTGCCAAAAGTGCCAATCTTTGTTTTCCTAGAGAAAGTGTATTTAGTTTTTTATTTTTATCTTCATTTAAATCAAAAAAATGAAGAATTTGTTCTAATTTTTGTTGTTGTTCAAAACTCAATTTTTGATACAAACTCATTGAATCAAAAAATCCTGAAGCTATGGTTTGTCCTACATTGGCATTCAAATCATAATACCAATGAAGTTCAGGAGAGATAATTCCTATTTTTTCTTTGATATCCCAAATACTTTCGCCAGAACCTCTTTTCTTTCCGAAAAGATAGATTTTATTGGCATAAGCTTGAGGATGATCTCCATTTAACAAACTTAGCAAAGTTGATTTTCCAGAACCATTTGGTCCTTGCAACAGCCATCTTTCGCCTTCATTAAGTTGCCAATTGATGTTTTTCAATACTTTTTTTTCTCCGTAAGAAACGTTTACATTTTCTAATTTCACCATTTCCTTCGCATTGGTTTTTGGTGGTTTTTGAAGAAAATAAGGCAATTCTTTCGGAATTCTTTCTTCGCCTTTGGTTATTTCTGAATGATGAGCGAGTTCTAAAAAACTTCCATTTTTAATTTCCGCAAAATGGTTGATACAACTTGGTACTTCGTCGTCATTATTGATCAAGAGAAGCATAACTCCTTCTTGAGTTAAATTTTCAAAAATTTGGTTTAAATTCTTTCTTGATTTCACATCTAAACCAGTGTAAGGTTGGTCTATGATTAAAATCTGAGGTTTCAGCCAAAATGCTTTTACCAATTGTAGTTTTTTATGCTCACCACTCGAAAGTTCAATCAACTGCTGTTCTTTGAAATTCTGAAAATCAAAAATTTCTAAATATTTTTCTACATTTTTAAAATCAAGTTGCTCTTTTTGTGCAAAATGATTGAGTTCTGCAAAAACCGTGAATGTGTCGTTTTTTGCAAATTTGTTGTAACGTTGTTGGTAATAAAAATTTCTATCGCCTTCTAAATTGGTGAATTGATACCAATTAGAAACGTAAATAACTTTTTGTTTTAATTCTGAATTTTCATCAAAATTGATTTTAATGTTTCCTTCAAAGTTTTTGATTTCTCCGGAAATAATTTTGGCTAAAGTAGTTTTACCAGTTCCACTTAATCCGCCAATTTGCCAATTTTCGCCTTTATTGATTTTAAAATTTAAGTTTTTCAAAACGACATTGCTGCCGAATTGAAAACTTAAATTTTGGATTTCAAGAATTGGTTTTGACATTCAATTTTAATTTTTTACTGCTCTGCAATTTTTTTCAGAGCTGTAATTTTATCGATAATTAAACCGTTTTAATAGATTTCATTGCCGTCATTGCTTTACGCAATTTTTTACCTACAATTTCTACAGGGTGATTTCTAAGGATTTCGTTTACCTCAACTAAAGTAACGTTATCTACAGAACCGTCTTTGCCTTCGTTGTAATTTTTACCAACTAAATCTGTATCTACTGTTTTCATAAAATCGCCTAACAATGGCTTACAAGCTTGATCGAATAAATAACAACCATATTCTGCTGTATCAGAAATTACTCTATTCATTTCGAATAATTTTTTACGAGCAATAGTATTGGCAATTAATGGCGTTTCGTGAAGAGATTCGTAGTAAGCAGATTCTGGTTTAATTCCTGCATCTACCATCGTTTCAAACGCTAATTCTACACCAGCTCTTACAAAAGCTACCATCAATGTATAATTGTCGAAATATTCTTGTTCTGAAATTTTAACATCACCAGCTGGAGTTTTTTCGAAAGCAGTTTCGCCAGTTTCAGCTCTCCATTTTAGAAGATTTGCATCATTATTTGCCCAATCTTCCATCATCGTTTTAGAAAATTCACCAGACATAATATCGTCTTGATGTTTTTGGAACAATGGACGCATAATGTCTTTTAATTCTTCAGAAACTTCAAAAGCTTTTAGTTTTGCAGGATTGCTCAATCTATCGAACATTCCGCTTACACCACCGTGTTTAAGAGCTTCTGTAATTACCTCAACTCCGTATTGAACCAATTTAGAAGCATAACCTGCATCTATTCCTTTTTCTACCATTTTATCAAAAGAAAGGATAGAACCAGTTTGCAATAAGCCGCAAAGAATGGTTTGTTCGCCCATCAAATCAGATTTTACTTCTGCTACGAAAGAAGACTTCAAAACACCAGCTTTATGACCGCCAGTTCCTGCACAATACGCTTTTGCTTCTGCCCAACCTTTTCCTTGAGGATCATTTTCTGGATGCACTGCAATCAAAGTAGGCACACCAAAACCTCTTACATATTCTGCTCTAACCTCAGAACCTGGAGATTTAGGAGCTACCATAATTACAGTTAAATCTTTACGAATTTGCATTCCTTCTTCTACAATATTGAAACCGTGAGAATAAGACAAAGTAGCTCCTTGTTTCATTAACGGTTGAACTGCATTGATTACTAAAGTATGTTGTTTATCAGGAGTTAAATTAATCACTAAATCTGCAGTAGGAATGAGTTCTTCATAGGTTCCTACATTAAAATTATTTTCTGTAGCGTTTTTCCAAGAGCTTCTTTTTTCTTCAATGGCTTCTTTTCTTAAAGCATAAGAAACGTCTAAACCGCTGTCTCTAAGATTTAAACCTTGGTTAAGACCTTGTGCTCCACAACCTACAATTACGATTTTTTTTCCTTTAAGCGCATCTACTCCATCAGAAAATTCTGAACCATCTAGAAATTCTGCTTGTCCTAATTGTAATAATTGTTCACGAAGTGAAAGTGTATTGAAATAATTTCCCATTTTTTAATTTGTTTTAAACTTTTATTTTAGTTTGAGTTTATTGTTGTTTTAATTGTTCGAAATTGTTTGATTTAGTTTGAAAAAAATTCAAATCATAAATCTGAAATTGTAAATCTAAAATCTAACTTACATTGTAAAAACGTCGTCTCTTTGGTCTAAATACTCATTTTCCACGAAGTTTGGAGAAGGCTCTTTGTTGTCAAATTCTAATAATTTCTCGTGGAAACCAGCACTATTTTTGATGATAGCAATTCTAGCACCTCGTACAAATTCTATTAATCCGTACTTATTGAGTTCTTCTGTAAGTCTATCGATTTCTTCACGATGTCCTGCCGTTTCAAAAACGATGTAATCTTCACGAATTACCACAGTAGAAGCGCCGTACTGACGAAGCAAACGCTCTACATAAACTTTTTCTGCTACTACGTTTGTTGGTACTTTATAAAGAGCTTGTTCTTGCCAAACAATTTCGTCATCTGTATTAAAATACGCCTTCAAAACATCTATTTGTTTTTCTAACTGACGACAAATTTTCTTTACTACATCCTCTGTTTCGTGGATAACTAGGGTAAAACGGTGAATTCCTTCTGCTTCTGAAGGCGAAGTATTCAAACTTTCGATATTGATTTTTCTTCTTGAAAAAATTCCAGAAATTCTTCCGATTAAACCAATAGAATTTTCTGTATATAATGTGATGGTGAATTCTTTTCTTTCCATTTTGATAATTATTTTAAACGAATTTCAGAAACTGATGAACCTTGTGCTACCATTGGGAAAACATTGTTTTCTTTACCAACCATAACTTCTAGCAGATAAGCTCCATCGTGATTTAACATTGCTTCTAATGCTGATTTTAAATCTTTTCTTTCAGAAATTTTTTGTCCTTCTATATAATATGCTTTTGCTAAAGCTACAAAATCTGGACTGGTTATATTTACAAAAGAATATCTCTTATCATGGAATAATTGTTGCCACTGACGAACCATTCCTAAAAATTCATTATTTAGAATTAAAATTTTAACCTTAGCACCGAATTGCATAATGGTTCCTAATTCTTGTAATGTCATCTGGAAACCACCATCGCCAATGATGGCAACTACTGTTTTTTCTGGTGCACCGTACCAAGCTCCAATTGCAGCAGGAAGTCCGAATCCCATTGTTCCTAATCCTCCAGAAGTTACGCTAGATTTAGAATTATTATATTTAGCATATCTACAAGCTACCATTTGGTGTTGCCCTACATCAGTAGTAATAATTGCATCTCCATTGGTAATTTCATTCAAAACTTTTATTACTTCTCCCATCGTCATTACCTCAGAAGTAGGATTAAGTTCATCCTGAATTACTTCTTTTGTTTCTTCTTTTTCCAATTCTCGGAATTTATTTAACCAATCACTATGGTCAGCTTCTTTCAACAATTCTGTAAGCATTGGAATTGTTTTTTTACAATTTCCCCAAACAGGAACGGTAGTTTTCACATTTTTATCAATTTCCGCAGGATCTATATCAAGGTGAATAACTTTAGCTTGTTTAGCATATTTATCTAATCTACCTGTAACACGGTCATCAAAACGCATTCCGATAGCAATAAGAACATCGCATTCATTGGTCATTACATTTGGTGCGTAATTTCCGTGCATTCCTAGCATACCAACGTGTAATTTGTGATCAGTTGGTAATGCGCTTAATCCCATTACTGTAGCAGCAGCAGGAACATTAATTTTTTCAATAAGTTTTTTGAATTCTTCTTCTGCTTTTCCTAAAATCACACCTTGTCCGAAAAGAACAAAAGGTTTTTTAGCATTATTAATTAATTCAGCAGCTTGTTCTACAAATTCTTTTCTTATTTCTGGCTCTGGTCTGTAACTTCTTACGTGATTACATTTCTTATAACCCAAATATTCAAATAATTGCAATTGAGCATTCTTAGTAATATCTACCAAAACAGGACCAGGACGACCTGTACTTGCAATATGAAAAGCTTTTGCTATAGCTTCAGGAATTTCGGAAGCATCAGTAACCTGATAATTCCATTTGGTAACTGGTGTGGTAATATTGATTACATCTGTTTCTTGGAAAGCATCAGTTCCTAAAAGCGAAGCGTAAACTTGTCCTGTAATACAAACAATTGGGTTGCTATCAATCATTGCATCTGCCAAACCCGTAACTAAATTGGTAGCACCAGGTCCGCTGGTTGCGAAAACAACACCTGTTTTACCAGAACTTCTGGCATAACCTTGAGCTGCGTGAATAGCACCTTGTTCGTGACGAACCAAAATATGTTTCAGTCTGTCATTATAATCATACAATGCATCATAAATTGGCATAATTGCGCCTCCTGGATAACCGAAAATAGTATCTACTCCTTCGGAAATCATTGCATCTAAAACCGCTTGAGAACCAGAAATTTCTACTGGAGTTTTCTGCTCATCAGGTTCTTTGTTTCCTTTTAATTCCAGTGTGTTCATTTTATTTTTTTTGAATTTTTTTAAATTTATAAATCAGTAACGCAACCTTCTGAAGCATCTGCCACAGATTTTGCATATTTGTATAAAACCCCAAATTTCACTTTGTAATCTGGTTGTACGAAAGCAGCTTTTCTCGCTGCAATTTCTTCTTCAGAAACCAATAAATTGATGGTATTTTTTTCTGCATCAATTTCTATTTCGTCACCATCTTTTACTAAGCCTATTAAACCGCCTAAAAAAGCTTCTGGAGTAATATGCCCCACAACGAAACCGTGAGTTCCACCAGAGAATCTTCCATCCGTAATCAACGCTACTTCTTTACCGAGACCAGTTCCCATAAGTGCAGAAGTTGGTTTTAGCATTTCTGGCATTCCGGGAGCACCTTTTGGACCTTCGTTTTTGATGACGACTACATTTCCTGCTTTTATTTTTTTATCTTCAATTCCTTTGATGAATTGTTTTTCTCCGTCAAAAACCACCGCAGTTCCTTTGAAATAATCTCCTTCTTTCCCTGTAATTTTTGCAACACAACCTCTTTCAGCCAAATTTCCATACATAATTCTGATGTGTCCTGTTTCTTTAATCGGATTTTTAATATCTCTAATGATATCTTGATCTCTTTCAATAATTGAAGTTACCAAAGCTAAATTTTCAGCAATCGTTTTACCTGTAACCGTCATACAATCACCGTGAAGTAAACCTAAATCTAATAGATATTTCATTACGGCTGGAACTCCACCTACTTTGTGTAAATCTGGCATCAGATATTTTCCGCTTGGTTTAAGATCTGCTAAAAATGGAGTTTCGTCACTCATTTTCTGGAAATCATCAATCGTCAGTTTTACGCCAATACTTTTAGCAATCGCTAAAAAGTGAAGAACAGCGTTTGTACTTCCACCAAGAACAATAATTATTCTCAAAGCATTTTCGAATGCTTTTTGCGTCATTATATCAGAAGGTTTGATGTCTCTTTCTAGCAAGATTTTCATATAATGTCCTGCGTAAAAACATTCGTCTTTCTTTTCTTGACTTAAAGCAGGATATGATGAAGAATAAGGCAAACTCATTCCTAAAGCTTCGATTGCAGATGCCATTGTGTTAGCAGTGTACATTCCACCGCAAGCTCCTGCACTTGGACAAGAATGTTTGATGATTCCTTTATAATCTTCGTCTGAAAGCTTCCCTGCTAATTTATTCCCTAATGCTTCAAAAGCTGAAACAATGTTTAAATCTTCGCCTTTATAATGTCCAGCTTCTATACTTCCTCCATAAACCATAATAGAAGGACGATTAAGACGCGCCATTGCAATAAGAGAACCTGGCATATTTTTATCACAACCAGGAACGGTAATTACGCCATCATAATATTGTCCTGCGCAAACTGCTTCTATAGAATCTGCGATAATATCTCTACTTACCAATGAATATCGCATTCCGTCTGTTCCATTAGTCATTCCATCGCTAATTCCGATGGTGTGGAACATTAATCCTACCAAATTTTCTTTTTTAACCCCATCTTTTACAATTTCGGCTAAATCATTGAGGTGCATATTACACGTATTTCCGTCATAGCCCATACTTGCAATACCAACTTGTGCTTTGCTAAAATCTTCTTCGGTGAAGCCAATTCCGTAGTATTGCGCTTGAGTAGCGGGTTGTGTAGGATCTTGCGTGAGTGTTTTTGAATATTTATTTAATTCTGTGTTAGACATTTTTAATTTTGTTTGGGTAATTTTAGTTAATTATTATTGATAAGTTCTTTACTTTTATCAAAATCTATCTTTCGTTTAGAATTTTTAGATTTTATACACTTCCATCATACTTTTT
>DDFD01000115.1 GCA_002337005.1 Flavobacteriales bacterium UBA1937
TGTTTGTCAAGCTTAGTTGTTAAGTAACGGATAACTCTCTCGTCACGTTTGAAAGCAGTTTCAAGACCTGCTACTACAGTACCTTCACCTTTGAATTCGATCAAAGTGTAGAATCCATTCTTTTTTAATTGAATAGGATAAGCTAATTTTTTAAGACCCCAGTTTTCTCTGGTAACGATTTCGCAATTGTGCTCTTTCAAAAAGTCTTCGAATTTTTTTACTGCTTCCTCCACCTGTGCGTCAGATAGAACGGGAGTTAAAATGAAAACAGTTTCGTAATTGTTCATAATGTTAAAAATATTTGTTAATTATTTCGAGGTGCAAAATTAGTGAAACTTTTTAAAGTACACAATATTAATGTAGTAATTTGTTTGATGTGGTTTGAAATAGTTTGATTATTAGTTGCAATTTTGAACTTCTAACCTCCAACTTTTTACTTCGTATCTCTAGTTTATTTTGCTAGATTCTCTATCCCTTCTTTGTCTAAGCGGAAAACCGTCCATTCATCCATTGGTTTTGCGCCAAGAGATTTATAGAATTCTATAGAAGGGGTGTTCCAATCTAGAACGCTCCATTCTAATCTGCCACAATTTCTTTCTTTGGCGATTTTTGCCAATTCTACTAAAAGTGCTTTTCCACAACCTTTTCCTCGCATTTCTGGTTCTACAAAAAGGTCTTCTAAATAAATACCAGGTTTGCCAACAAACGTTGAGAAATTGTGAAAATAGAGTGCAAAACCAACTGGTTTTTGGTCTTCTTCTGCAATGATTACTTCTGCGTAATTTTTCTCAAAAATATTGGTGCGCAGTTCTTCTACAGTTGTAATGACATCATTTTCTAGTTTTTCGTAAACGGCGAGTTTGTAGATTAAATTGAAGATGGTTGGTGCATCTTCATGAGTTGCTTTTCGGATTTGGAAGTTGGACATGATTTAAAAATTGTTTTCTAAAAAATTAATTATTTGATTGAAATTTATTTTATTAAATGTTTTTTTATTACTCATTATTAATTCATTATTGAAAATTTCGATGGTGAAATTTTCTTTCTTAGGAATTGAATTAAAATTTTTTCTGACTTCTGAATTTAGAAATTGTTTTGCGTTGTTTTCATTATCTGCAAGAACAAAGAATCTATTACTAAATTCTTTGTCATCTTTGAAATCTATTTCTGTTTTAATCAATATTTCTAGAATTTTATCAAAAACATTTTCTTCACGAATCAATATCCTTCCATAATCTTTTTCTAGTGTTTTAATTCCTAAAATTTGATTTTCGTTATATATAGAATCTCCGTGTCTTCCGCCAATGAAATGATGTTCAATATTGATGATTAGAATTTGAAATTGAGAATTAAAATTAACTGAGGAAAGTATTTTTATATCTGAGTAATGTAGAAATGTTTCAAATTTTTTAAAATCAAGAATAAAATTGTTATCAAAAGATATAGTATACTCATCTGAAAGTTCAGAAATTATTTCTTGTAATGTTTTTTCTTCTTGTTTTGTTATCAGATAATGATAAGGCTTTTGATGGATGTTCATTGGTTGTTTTTTTTTCAAAAATAGTAATTTTCTAACGAAAATGTAACTAGCCCCGATTGAACGGCATGTTTAAGCTCTTTTTTAAATTTTTTGTGTTGGAAAACCCTTTTTGCGTTTCAAACGCAGAAAGGGTTGAGCTTTGGGAAAAATTTAAAAAAAGCGAGTAGTGAAAGCGGGAAAAGCTACAAAAAAACCTCCGAAAAATATCGAAGGTTAAGTTTTATAAATGGATTGCTTCGTTCCTCGCAATGACGGTGTAAAATTAAATTTCTGTATCTAGATCCCAATTTTCGAGATAATCATGAACATGTTTTAGGAACATTCCGCCCAAGCTTCCGTCCACAACTCTGTGATCGTAAGAATGGCTCATAAACATCAATTGACGAATTGCAATTACATCTCCGTCTTTGGTTTCCAAAACCGCTGGTTTTTTTACAATAGCACCAATTGCCAAAATAGCAACTTGGGGCTGCGGAATGATAGGTGTTCCCATTAAATTTCCGAAACTTCCGATGTTAGAAATGGTGTAAGTAGCACCTTGTGTATCTTCTGGTTTTAGTTTTTTATTTCTTGCTCTGTAAGCCAAATCGTTAATTGCTTTTGCTAAACCTGAAAGTGATAATTGGTCTGCATTTTTGATGACAGGAACGATCAGGTTTCCGTCTGGCAAAGCAGTTGCCATACCAATATTGATATTTTTCTTTTTGATGATTTTATCACCATCTACAGAAATATTAATCAAAGGGAAATCTTGAATCGCTTTTACCACCGCTTTTACAAAAATTGGCATAAAGGTGAGTTTTTGACCTTCACGTTTTTCGAAAGCATCTTTGTGTTTGGTTCTCCATTTTACCACGTTGGTTACGTCTGATTCTATGAAAGAGGTAACGTGCGGAGCTGTTTTTTTGGAGTTGATCATAGCGTCTGCAATCAATTTACGAACTCTGTCCATAGGGATGATTTCGTCACTTCCAGATACAGAAACTGTTTGTGGAATAGTAGGAGTGGAGACCACTGCAGAAATTGTATTTTGAGTTGGCTCTGCCTTAATTTCTGTCTTATTTTGCTGATTTTTTCTACTTTTTACCAAAGCCAGAATATCTTCTTTGGTAATTCTACCTTCAAGACCAGTTCCATTGATAGATTTGAGCTCTGTTTCTGAAATGTTTTCTTGTTCGGCAATGGATTTTACTAATGGAGAAAGATAGATTTCACCAGAAAATTCTTGTGGAGTAGAAGTTATAGCTTGTAATGGTTTTTCTAATTCTGAAACTACCTCTGGAGCTGGGTTTTCTATTTTTGGTTCTTCAGTTTTTGGAGTTGCTGTAACGGGAGTTATTTCACCTTCGCCTTCAACTTCTAAGATGGCAATAGGTTCTCCTACTTTTGCAATTTCATCTTTGTGAACTAAAATTTTTATAATTTTCCCGGTAACTGGGGTAGGAACATCAGAATCTACTTTGTCTGTAGCAATTTCTACTACAGATTCATCTTCATTTACTGTATCTCCTTCATTGTATAACCAACTGATAACAGTAGCTTCCATTACGCCTTCTCCCATAGATGGAAGTAATAATTTGTATTCTGCCATTTTACTTTTTTAGAGTTTTACAAATATAAAAAAATTTAATTTATAATAATTTTTTTGTTAAAAATTACGAATTTCACAAATTGATTTTTTACTATAAATTATCGAAAAAAAATTATATTATTGCATGGTAATGATAATATCATTTATATATTTATTGTAATTTTTTGTTGATTTTGCTAAATGATTTAATTTATTTAATTCTTTTTAGATTCAAAATTTATTGATTTGTTTCATCTATTGGTCTAATATTTATCTAATAATTTAAATAAATTGAGATTTAGTTTTTATTACACAATAAAAAAACGAAAACGATTTTATCAATTAATACGAACTTTTATACTTAATAAATAAAAAACGATGAGAAAAAAAATTTACTATTTAACTTTTGGAGCATTGCTTTGTAGTAATTTATTGGCGGCACAGAAGAATGAGGAAATATTAAAAAATTATTTTAATAATTCTGCTAAATATAAAAAAATTAAAACCATAAATAAGGAATTTACGGTTAAAACGGAGGACTATTCTTCTAGCATGAAATCTACAATTTTGCAGATTCAACAGACTTTTTCTGGTATTCCGGTTTATAATTCCTATGGAAACGCTATAATAAAAAATGATAAATTAGTATCAATAAACGAAAATTTTTACAAATTTTCCATAAATTATAATCAACCAAAATCTGATAAACTTGAAAATATTTTTTCTAGAGTTCTCAATAATACTTCTATCAAAAAAGGTAATTATAGTTTAACAGAAAAAGATAAACCTAATTTTGTTTTTTCTCAGAAAATTTATTTTCCTATGGAAGATGAATTAAGATTATCCTATCTCTATCAGTTTGCAGAGGATGGATCTTCTAACTACTGGAGTATTGTTGCAGATGCAAATACCGGAGAAATTCTGGAAAAACAAAATCTTACTCTTTCTTGCGGTTTCGAAGGCAATCAAGAAAACCATGAAGAACATGAAATCAACAAATTTGTTGGTCCACAAAATAAATCTTTTGATAATGTATCATCTATTGTAGCAGCAGACAATGCAACTTATAGAGTGTATGCTTTGCCATTAGAAGCACCTTCTTTTGGAGCAAGAACTCTTGTTTCTAATCCTTGGGATTTAACGGCTTCACCAGAAGGTTGGCATTCTGATGGTACCAATCATTATACTTATACTAGAGGAAACAATACGTACACTTATACCGATCTTACCAATAATAATACTGCTACCGTAGCAAAAGCTACAGATGGAGGTGCTTCCAGAGTTTTTGATTTTCCAATAGATTTATCTCAGCATCATACAACTTATAAAGATGCAGCAGTAACCAATTTATTTTATATGACTAACAAAGTTCATGATATAATGTATAAATTTGGTTTTAATGAAGCTTGGAGAAATTTTCAAAAAACTAATTTTACCACCTCAGGTACTGGAAATGATCCTGTAAATGCTGAAGCCAGAGATGCTAGTGAAGCTACCACTCAACAATTAAATAATGCTAATTTTGCAACTCCAGCAGAGGGTTCTTCGCCGAGAATGCAAATGTATCTTTGGGATCCTGCCAATGTTTATAGATTGGTTTACAATACACCATCTTCATTTGTAACAAGAAAACCAAATACCAAAGATGCGGCTTTTGGTCCCGTTTTAACAGCTACTGGAATTACAGCAAATGTCGTTTTAACAACACCAAATGATGGTTGTACTGCAATTACTGAAGATTTAACAGGAAAAATAGCTCTAATCCAAAGAGGAACTTGTAATTTTTCTGTAAAAGTTAAAAATGCTCAATTAAAAGGAGCTGTAGCGGCAATTATTTATAATGCACCTACTTCTACAGCTTTTGGACAAATGGGTGGAACTGATGCTACTGTTACTATCCCTTCAATTTTAATTGAAAATTCTGAGGGACAAGCTATTGTAAATCAATTGGCTAGTACACCTGTAAATGTTACACTCTCTGATGATAAAACAAAATATGTTTATATAGATGGAGATTTAGATAATGGAATTATTACTCACGAATACGGACACGGAATTTCCAACAGACTAGTAGGAACTACTGCAAGTTGCCTTAATAAAGCCAATTCTAACGAACAAATGGGAGAAGGTTGGTCTGATTTTTTTGCATTAATGCTTACCAATCAGCCTGGAGATAATGCTACTGTTCCTAGAGGAGTAGGTACTTTTGCATCAGCCCAGCCAACCAATGGATTAGGCATTCGCCCTGCTAAATATTCTCCAGATTTTACCGTAAATAATTATACCTATGGTAAAACCAATGGAATGACTTATTTAGATTCTTCTAATGTAATGCAAATTGATGTACACTCTGTAGGCTTTGTTTGGGCTACAATGCTTTGGGATTTACATTGGAAGTATGTAGAAAAATATGGATACAGCTCAGATGTTACAGCTAATGCAAACTCTGGAAGCGCAAGAGTTCTACAATTAGTAATGGATGCATTAAAAATTACTGCTTGTTCCCCAACTTTAATTGATGGTAGAGATGCCATTTTGCAAGCCGAGCTTAATACAACAGCAGGTGCAGATAAATGTATGATTTGGGGTGTTTTTGCAAAAAGAGGTTTGGGTGTAAATGCAAATGCAGGTCTTAAGAAATCTAAAAGCCCAGTTAATAACACCAATATTGCTGCTGCTCTTAATGACCAAGTAGAAGATTTTACCTACCCTTCAGAATGTACCTCTTCTCTTTCTAGCGCTGAAGCTACCTTAAATAAAGGAGTAAGTGTATATCCTAATCCTGCAAAAAATGAAATTTTTATAAAGTCAAATTCTGCAACTACAGGTAATACTATTGTATCTGTTTATGATGCTACAGGTAAATTAGTGATGTCAGAAAGTATAAATCTAAATTCTAAAAATTCTATAGATGCTTCTAGGCTTACTAATGGGGTTTATATTATTAAAGGAGAAGGAATTGGAAGTAATTTTTCTCAAAAAATCATTATCCAAAAATAAAATTAAATAAAAAATTAAACCTCCAATTTTTGGAGGTTTTTTATTGTGAATATTATACATTTGTCTTAAATTTTTAAAAATTATGAATATACACGTAGTTGCATTAATGAAGTTTAAAGAGAATCATCTTTTTGATGCCATAGAATTATTAAAAAAATTAGTTTCTGAAACCAGAAAAGAAGAAGGCTGTTTGCAATACGATCTAATAGAAGATAAAGAAAACAAAGGACATTTTTTTATGGTAGAACTTTGGGAAACCGAAGAACATTTACATAAACATAGCGTGCAGGATCATATTTTAGAATTCAGAAAAAATGCAATTCCAATGATGGAATCTCAAAATCTGGTATATAAAGGATTTAAAATTTTTTAGAAGTATATATATTTGAATTTATTATTAAAGACTAAAAATTTATCACTTTGGAAACAATACTTTATTAGCATTGTTTTCATAACTGCTATTTCTGTAATTTCATATTATTTTAAAGATACTTTTAGCTATAAAATAGTAGCTCTTTTTCTATTGTTTTTGGTCTCTGTTTTGGCAATGTTGTTTGATATTTTGCCAGTTTTGGTTTCAGCAATTTTAAGTGCTTTAATACTAAATTATTTTTTCATTCCGCCCTATTTTACTTTTCATATTAATAGTCCAGATGATATTTTACTGTTTTTAATATATCTTTCGGTTGCTTTAGTAAGCGCAGTTTTAAGCTTTAAAATTAGGAAAGAAGAAGAGAAATCTAGAGATAAAGAAGAAAAAGAAAATACCATAAAACTATACAATACTCTTCTTAATTCACTTTCGCACGAACTCAAAACACCAATTTCTACCATAATTGGTGCAGTAGATACACTGAAAGAAAGTCGAGAAAAACTTTCCGAAATTTCACAAAATGAATTGCTCGACGAGATTGATGCCGCAAGTTTAAGATTAAACAGACAGGTGGAAAATCTACTGAATATGAGTAGGCTAGAGACAGGAGTGTTCAAATTAAAACTAGATTGGGTAGATACCAATGAACTGATTTTTTCGGTAATTCAAAAATTTGAGAAACAAAATCATCACCAAATTATTTTTGAACCTAAAGAAAATCTACCTTTTTTTAAATACGATCGGGTTTTGATTGGGCAAGTTCTGTATAATTTAATCCATAATGCGATTATTTACACCCCTAATTTTTCAATAATTGAAATCACCGCTATACCAGAAAATGAAGTTTTAAAAATTACAGTTTCTGACAATGGGAATGGCTTTCCAGAAGAAGAAATTGCTAAAGTTTTTGATAAATTTTACAGATTGCCTCATTCTAAAACTGGCGGAAGCGGATTAGGACTTTCCATTGCAAAAGGTTACATAGAAGCACATAATGGAGCTATTGAACTTCAAAATAAAGAAAATAAAGGTGCTGTTTTTACCTTGAAAATTCCTGCCGAAATTTCTTATATTAACCAACTAAAAAATGAATAATTTTGCTCACAGAAAACACAGAAAATCACAGAAAAAATTTTGTGAGAGAAAAAATGATAACAATGGAAATTAACGAATTATCATACCTTGTGAGAGGTGCAATTTTTACTGTTCATAAAGAATTGGGGCCAGGTTTATTAGAAAGTGTTTATGAAGCTGCATTAAGCTATGAATTAAAAAGTTTAGGATTAAATGTTTCAACACAATTAGGATTACCAGTTAAATATAAAGACGCCATTTTGGAAATTGGATATAGATTAGATGTCTTAGTTGAAAATCAATTAATTATTGAAATAAAATCTGTAGAAATATTAAAAGATGTGCATAAAAAACAGTTGTTAACTTATTTAAAACTATCAAATAAAAAATTAGGAATTTTAGTTAATTTTAACGTATCACATTTAGAAGATAAGAAAAGTTTAATCCGTATAATAAATTAGATTCTTACAGTAATCACTTAAATTCACAGAACATTTTTATTTCTTTGATTTTCTATAATTTTTTTAGATAGTTTATCTGTGTATTTCTGTGTTTTCTGTGAGAGAAATTGAAAAATGAATAAACCCGAAATTTTAATCATCGATGATGAGCCACAAATTCGAAAACTTTTAGAAATTTCTTTAGAAAGTAATGATTATAAGGTAATTTCTGCCGAAAATGCAAAACAAGGTATTTTATTAGCGGCTAATTATTCTCCAGAATTAATTTTGCTCGATTTAGGTTTGCCCGACAAAAATGGTCACGAAGTTTTAAAGGAATTAAGAACGTGGTTTAACAAAGCAATCATTATTTTATCTGTAATCAATAATGAAAATGATATTGTTTCGGCTCTGGATAATGGCGCAACGGATTATTTGACAAAACCTTTCCGCACAGCGGAATTATTGGCTAGAATTAGAGTTGCTTTAAGAAACAATCATGTTCAAAATTTTAATAATATCGAGAAATTTGGAGATATAGAAATAGATTTCGTTGCAAGAACGGTAAAGAAAAATTTTGAAATCGTAAAACTCACTTCCACAGAATTTAATCTTTTGGTTTTATTGGCAAAAAACGAAGGCAGAGTGCTTACTCATCAATACATTTTGAAAGAAATTTGGGGAGTTGGTTCACAAACTGAAACCCAATATTTACGGGTTTTTGTAGGAACATTGCGCAAAAAAATAGAAGAAAATCCTAATCACCCAAAACATATCATTACCGAAAGTGGAGTTGGCTATAGATTCAGTTGATTTTCTCACAGAAATACACAGATTTTTTTTCAATTTTTTTTTAAATATTGTCTCGGGTTTTCTGTTTTTTCATTGAGATTTTTTCTTTATAAAATCTTTATACTTCCGAAAATAACCTTTATAAAATCCTTATAAAATCAGACGGAACTTTGTGTTGTAGAAATTTAATAAAATTATGACACAAGAAAATTCGCATTCATCAGCGTTTCAGAAGGTAACTGTAGCATCGGTTTTGGTAGCTTTAGGAATCATTTATGGCGACATCGGAACTTCGCCTTTGTATGTTTTTAAAGCTATTGTTGGTACAAAAAATATTGAAGAACATTTAATTTATGGAGGTGTTTCTTGTGTTTTTTGGACGCTCGTTATTCAAACCACTATTAAATATATTTGGCTTACTTTAAAAGCTGATAATCAAGGAGAAGGTGGCATTTTTTCGCTTTATGCTTTGGTGAGAAGATATGGTAAAAAATTGGTAATTCCTGCCATTTTAGGAGCTACTACACTTTTGGCAGACGGAATTATTACTCCGCCAATTTCTGTAGCTTCTGCTATTGAAGGTCTCGGAATGGTAAAAGGTTTAGAAAATACCATCGTTGCAGGAAATCATTTTACCATTGGTTTAGTAGTTCTTATTTTATCTCTTTTATTTTTCTTTCAGAGATTTGGGACTCATTTTGTTGGAAAATTTTTCGGACCTGTAATGGCGATTTGGTTTGCTATGCTTTTTGCCGTAGGAATTAGTCAGATTATTTATCACCCAAGCATTATAAAAGCACTCAATCCTATTTATGCTTATGATTTACTTACGAAATATCCTCATGGTTTTTGGTTGCTTGGTTCGGTTTTTCTTTGTACAACTGGTGCAGAAGCTTTGTATTCAGATTTGGGGCATTGTGGTTTGAAGAATATCAGAATTTCATGGGTTTTTGTGAAAATTAGCTTAGTCACCAATTATTTAGGACAAGCAGCTTGGTTGATGAATCAAGATTCCAATCTTTTAAATGGAAGAAACCCTTTCTTTGAAATGATGCCCCATTGGTTTTTAATTCCAAGTATTTTAATCGCTACTTTGGCAACTATTATTGCTTCTCAGGCGTTAATTAGCGGAAGTTACACTTTAATTAATGAAGCAATGAACCTTAATTTTTGGCCAAGAGTTGCAGTTCGTCAACCGTCAGAAACTAAAGGTCAAATGTATATTCCGAGTGTTAATACAATTCTTTGGGCTGGTTGTATTTTAATGACTTTATATTTTAAATCTTCCGAACACATGGAAGCGGCTTATGGATTTTCTATCACCATTACCATGATAATGACCACATTTTTGCTTACGTATTTTTTATTATACAAAATAAAATGGAGCAAGTTTATTGTTTACCCAGTAATTACCTTATTTTTAATTGTCGAAACGGCTTTTTTCGTTGCCAACATTGTAAAAATTAAAGAAAGATGGCAGTTTTTAATTTTTGAATTATTGATTTTTAGTACGATGTATATTTGGTTTAATGCCAGAAAAATTAATAATAGATTTATCAAATTTGTAGATTTAGGAAAATACAGCAATCAGCTTAAAGAGTTGAGTGAGGATGATGAAATTCCGAAATTTTCTACCCATTTAATTTATCTTACCAAAGCAGATAGAAGACATCAAATTGAAGAAAAATCTATCAAATCTATTTTTTCTAAAAAGCCAAAAAGAGCCGATGTTTATTGGTTCGTTCATCTCAATAGAACCAACCAGCCTTATACGTTAAGCTATGATGTTTCTGAATTAATGGATGATAAAATCATAAGAGTAGATATTAATGTTGGTTTTAGAATAGTGCCAAGAACCGAATATTATTTCAAAAAAATTGTGAAAGATTTGGTGAAAAATAAAGAACTGAATTTACACATTCGACCAGATGGATCTACCAAATACAATGAAGAACCCGATTTTAAATTCGTAATTATTGAGAAATTCTTATCGGTAGAAAATGAATTTACAGTGAGAGAAGGCATTTTGCTCAATTCATATTTCATTCTCAAAAAAATGAGTTTAAAAGACGAATCTGCTTTTGGATTAGATAAAAGCGATGTAATAGTAGAACAAATTCCTTTGGTTTACACGCCAATTTCTAACATAAATTTATTGAGAGATGAAAACAAATGATGAAGCAATAAAAACACTTTACAAACAATATAAAAATAATAAAAATTTAAAAATTAAAATAATTTTAAGAGATGGAAATCAATTGACGGGCTATTTCATAGGTCATTACTACAATGGATATGGTGAGATAATTGAGTGGGATTTTTTAGAAGAAAAATTTGTAAAAGATGCAAAAGAAATCAATATTTTCACCGATAATGATATTAAAGTAAAGCAATCTGAAATTCTGCAAGTTTATTTTATTGATAGCAGTGTGATATTAAATTTCTGAAAGTGAGAATGTTATTTGTCGTCAATATTTTTGAGATTTTCCAATTATATTTTGCCCAATAAAATATTATAAAATTTTATGGAAATGCAGAATTTTTATTCATATTATTTTAATGAATCAAACAAAAAAGCGAAATTCAATTATTTCGCTTTTATATTTTTCGGGGATTATTTTTTAATGAATCTAAAAAATTTCCGCTTCAAAAACATCTTGAAAATGTTTTCTAATTTTTTCTTTTACTTCTTCCGCATTTACTTCTTTTTCAAGTTCACGTTTCAGAGAAGTAACCGCTTTATCTTTAATTCCGCAAGGAATAATGTATTCAAAATATCTTAAATCTGTATTTACATTCAGTGCAAAACCGTGCATGGTAACCCATTTTGAGGTTTTTACACCTAGTGCACAAATTTTTCTCGCATAAGGTTTTCCTACATCTAGCCAAACTCCCGTTTCACCTACACTTCTTTCGCCCTTTAAACCGTATTCTGCAATCACTCTTATGATAACCTCTTCCAGATTTCTCATATAAAGATGAATATCACTTTTGAAATTATCTAAATCAAGGATAGGATAGCCCACAATTTGTCCGAAACCGTGATAAGTAATATCACCACCTCGGTTGGTTTTTACAAAAGTGGCATTTATTTCCTTTAATTTGTCTTCATTGGCAAGCATATTATGTTCATCACCAGATTTTCCTAAAGTATAAACATGAGGATGCTCTACAAAAAGAAGATAATTAGGCGTGATTTCGTGGTCTTTTTCTTCGGGTAGATCTCTGTTTTTAATTTTTATTTGAATAATTTTGTCCATCAAACTTTGTTGATATTCAAAAGCTTCCATATAATTTTTTAGCCCTAATTCTTCGAATTTTACTTTTTTATTTTGGATTGTACTCACTTACTTTTTTAATTTATTATGGCAAAAATACTATTTTTATTTTATTGATGGTAATATAGCAAACGCCCTGAGGTTATCAGAGCGTTTTAATATCATTTTATGAGTTTTCTAATCATCATTGTCTTCATCATGATGTCTTTTTTTGTGGTATTCATTGTTATGATGATGTTCTCTTTTATGTTCGTTTTTCTCGTGTTCATCATCTTCAAATTGATTTTGTGTAGCGTAATATTGATTATCTTGATAATTGGGCTGAGAATAATTATCTCCCGAAACAGCTATTGTAGGTTCTATATTTCTATTGCTTGAAGCAGAGCTAGCAGCATCAACAGTAGAATTTTTTGCCATTTTTAAGGTAATGTTTATTGGTCTTCTTTCAGAATTTTTGTCGGGATAAAGTAATGATTCCCATTCATCATCATCTTTTTGTTCTCTTTCATTTTCACCTTCTCTTACAGGCAAACCAAATGCTAGATATGCCAAAAACATTGGGATTCCTAACCAAAAAATAGAAAATATTTTCTGAAGCATATTACTGTTTTCAGGTTCGGTTTCTACATTTTTATATCCTGTGAAAATAGAAGCCAAAGTTCCTGTTTTTCTATGAAAAATAGTATCTGCCAGAATTCCTGCTAAATGCGCAAATACCAGAATTAAAAATAATTTGGCTCCAATTTCGTGACTTTCTTCTACCATTTTTTCGGTAAGAGTAAAGCCTAAAAATTGTGATGTTTCTGTAGCCCAAAGATAACCAGTAAATGCTGTAAAAACACCTACAAACATCATACTAATCATAACGATGGATGCTAAAGGATTGTGACCAACATAAGTGTTTTTTGAAAAATAATTTTTAAGAAATTCAATTTGTTGAGAAATACTCATCGGAAAATCTCTAAAACGAGAATATTTAGAACCAATGAATCCATAAATAATTCTGAAAAATAATATTCCTCCTGCTAAAGCTCCGAAAGCATAGTGGTAGTTCATTTGCCATTCGTTTTCACCAGTAAAATAAGCAATGGTAAAACCTAAGGCTAATAGCCAATGAGATATTCTGGTCGTTAACGACCAAATTTTTGTTTTCATTTTTTTAAATTTAATGTAATTGTTAATGATACATTTATCTTCTCTCATTTTAAGAAAAGAAAATATTGAATAAGTTTTTGAATTACATTAAATTTTCTGGTGGTTGGAAAATAGAATAATGAAACTCCGAAATAAAATCTTTTTTGTAAACAGAAAAATCTCTTTTTTCTATAAATAAGTGAATAGGAGCCTCAATTTTTAAATGGTTAAATGATTCTACCACAAAAATGAGGGTAGAAAAATTAGTGAAATCTATATGTTTAAAAGGTAATTTTTGATCTTGGACATAATCGTTATCCATAACGTTTCCGCTAAAATAATGGTGTTGAAAAAAATTAATTATCGAAAAATTATCACTTTCTGTACTATGCTTAATGATATGCTCTACCAAATTAGACAACTTAAGAACCTGTCTAAATTCTTGAAAAGAAAATAGATAAATAGAAAGTAATACTATGGAAATATATTTTTTCAACTCAATGGTTTAGATACAAAAATCAGGCTAAAGTTAAATTTTAATCAAAAAATAAAAATTCTTTTAACTCAATGTTTTTTATCCCGCAACAGAAACGCCAATCCATTTTCCAATTCCATAGGTAATAGCAGATGCTAAAAGACCAAAAAGAACCATCCTAAAACCTGAGTATAAGATACTTTTTCCTGTAAAAAGTGTAATAAATGAACCAATAAAGAATAAGCCTAAAACACTGGTTCCTATACTTATATAAAGTGCAGAATGACCGTCCCAAATCATGTAAGGAAATACTGGTAAAATGGCACCTACAGCAAACATCATGAATGAAGCGATAGCAGCTTCCCAAGCAGAACCTTTTAGTTCTTCGGCATTGATACCAAGTTCTTCTTTTACTAAAAATTCGTGGGCTTGTTTTTTGTTTATCATTATTTTTTCTGCCATTTCTGTAGCTTCTTCTTTTGGGATTCCTTTGGCTTGATAGATGAGAATAATTTCACGTTTTTCTCCTTCAGGATTTTCGTTTAGTTCTTCCATTTCTATTTCCATTTGGTTTTCATAGAGTTCTTGCGAAGATTTTACAGAAATCCATTCACCAAGAGCCATAGAAAGTGAACCAGCTAAAAGCCCTGCAATGCCGGTTAATAAAACCGTTTGAGAATCTACTGCTGCACCAGCTACGCCCATTACCAAAGAAAACGTGGAAAGCAAACCGTCATTTGCCCCTAAAACTGCCGCTCTAAGTGCATTACCACCAACTGAACGATGTCTTTTCTCAAATCTGGAAAAACCAGTAGTTGGTGCTTTACTTTCTTTATTTAAGATATTTTGTAAAATCTGAACGTGCGCTGTGTCTGAAATAGAAACTTCGGTTTTGGTGTTTTTTCTGGCATTGCTTATTCCTTTTGCGAGATTTTTTTCGGTTTCTAATAGGCTTCCTAAAATAAAATCATAGCCCAAAATTTTCCCCAGTTTATTCATTGTTCTAGCTCGGAAAGAGGGTTTTGGCAAATCTTTTTCAGTAAGGCCTTTGTTTTTTAGAAAAGAAATGGCGTGTCCTTTTTCTATATCACTCATTTCCGTAAAAATTTCTTTTACGGTTTCATCTTCTTCGTTTTCTGCCAAAATTTGATAGAGGTAAGAAGCATCTATTTCGGTTTGAATGCTTTTAAGATTCATTTTTTTAATTTTATTAGTTAAATAATCATTCCTAATACCAAAAACACCAAAAATCCTAAGAAAAAGGTAAAGGTGTACAAGGGCTTGTCTTCTTCTTCGTGTGCTTGTACTAGAAGTTCTTCGGTTACCAAATATAATAAAGCAGATAGCCCGAAAGAAAGTACCAATTCCATCCAATAATCTCCTAAATTTTGCAATAAAGTGCCTCCCAAAACCGCACTTACCAAGAATAAACTAGAAAGCGAAACGATATGTTTTACAGCTTTTTTCTTGTCTATTCCCTCTGCGCCAAGTTCGGCAGCTACAGCCATTCCCATGGAAAACATTTCTAATGCAATTGCAAATGCTAATAACATTCCTGCTTTTTCGCCAGATGCAAAGCCAATACCAAGCAATAATCCATCAATAAAAATATCTACACCAATAGCTACTACAAAAGCAAAAGGAACTTTAGGAACTATCTCGATTGATTTGTGTTTATTTTCTTCTTTTTCGGCAAATTTTTTAATAAAAAGCATCATGCCAATTCCTAATAGAAAACCTAAAATCACGTATATTGGTTGATGTTTTTCTACAATATCGGGTAATAATTCTACACCTACAACAGAAAAAATAACACCAGCAGAAAAGTGTAAAATAACGCTTCTAAAAGGCGAATTAGGCTTTTTATAGGTAGCGATAATTCCACCAATAACAAAAGTTATTAGCGGAATCATGGTATATAATAATATGGTTTGTAATGTATCAGACATTTTAATTGTGTTTATAGTTTAAGGAATTCTAATTTAAAATTAACTAAACTGATTTCGTAATTTTTTGATTTTAATTATTCCTCCACGTTTTTTAACCCCATCAAAAGAGCATAAGCACCTTTGGTTACAAATTTTTTATTTTTTAAATTCTGGTCAATATTAAAAACTTCTGTTCTGCCGTTTTCAGAATTTCCAATTTTTATTTCTACCATTTTGTAAGTTTTTGGCTTTACTTCTTGGAAAATGTATTGCTTGTTTTCCCAAGTTACAATTGCATCATCTGGAACGGTATTTCCAGTCTCGCTGTTGGTTTCTACTTCGGCGTTCATATACGTTCCAGGGATTAAATTTTTGTCATAATCGATAAAATGACAATGGATTACCACGCTTTTATCTGGCTGAAAATCTTTCCCGATGAGAATAATACTGGCAGCATATTTTTTTTCTGGATTTTGATTGGTGTAGGCAAAAACCCTTTGTCCGACAGAAATTTTATTCAAATCTTTTTCAAAAACTGATAATGCCAAATGTACATCATCTGTATTTACGATTTCAAAAAGTTTGTCAGTAGGCGAAACATATTGTCCAATTTTAACATTTACACTAGAAATGTAGCCTGAAACTGGCGAAGAAACTGCAATACTTCTTCGAATGTTTCCTGCATTCAAATTTTCAGGATTAATGCCCATAGTTCTGAGTTTTTCTGCCATTCCTCGCATCATAATATTCTGATTTTGAGCTTCGGTTTGTGCTTGCTGCATCATTTTATCAGAAGCAGCTTTGCTTTTATTGAGGTCGCTTTGTCTGGAGTAATCTTTTTGTGCATAGCCTAGATTAGATTTTGCCAAAAGATAATCTTGTTGCAATTGTACAATTTGTGGATCTTCTAAAATTGCCAAAGTTTCACCTTTGCTTACGTGCATTCCAGGCATAAATTTGGTGTATTTTACATAACCACCACTTGGTGCAGAAACACTGGCTAAATTCTGAGGCGGTACATCTACCATTCCGCTCAATTTAATTTTGTCCGAAATTTCTTCTTGTCCGAAATTTCCGATTTCTATTCCCGCCGATTTATATTGTGAATCATTTATGGAAATTTGATTTTCTGCAGCTATTACTTCAAATTCTTCTTTTTTTGTTTCATCTTTTCCACAAGAGAAGAGTAGAAGTAGGGTTGATATTAAGAATATATTTTTCATTTTTTTTAAAGTTGTAAAGTCGTTAATTTTTAAAGTTGTGAATTCGTTAAATTGATAAGAATTTGATTGGTTCACTTTCAATTTTCAATTCTCAACTTTCAATTTCTTAAAGCATTAAGTTCAATAATTTTATCGTTAAGCTCCTTCAATCTGTCGATATATTTGTTTTGAATATCAAAAGATTGCGTTACCAAAAGTGTCCATTCTAGATAATTGATTTCTCCGTTATAGAACTGATTATTACCAGTTTTTAGAATACTTTCGCTGTTTTGTAAACCTGTTTTTTGATAATATGAAACTTCATCATTTAGTTTTTGAAACTGACCGAAATTTTGTAAATATTGATTTTTAAGATTCACCAAACCGAGTTGATAATTATTTTCTGCAATTTGTTGATTCACTTTTTGAGCTTCAATTACCGATTTTTGAGCCGAATTAAAAATTGGAAGTCCTACACCAATCATTCCTGAATGAAATCTTGCCGAACGTTCATAGAACTTATTATCTGCGCCATTTCCGTACATACTCATATTGTTATAACCAATATTGAAAGTTGGGTTTAGTTTTGCTTTTTCGGTTTGTAATTTAGCATTTTGAATGTTTTTTTCTTGTTCTAATTGTTTTAGAACCAATGGGTTTCCTGCGTAATTTACATCTAAAGTTTCAAAATTTAAAATTTCGTATTTAGAATTTTCGTTTTGATAAAGATTTCCGTCATTAATTAAAAAACTCAACTTTTGAATGGCAATTTCTCTGTCTTTTTCTAAAGCTTTCAGTTGCATTTCTGCCTGACTTCTTAGGTTTTCGGCGGTTGCTTTTTCTAGAAGATTGCTTTCGCCTTTTTTTAGTCGCAAGTCTGCTCTTTGAAAATATTGAGTGAAAATACTATCTGCTTTTTTTAATAGTTTTTTCTTTCCATCGAAATAATTTAATTCATTATAAATCAATGAAATTTCACGTTTCAATTGCCATTTTTGAAGGTCAAGATTCAGCAAAGAATTTTTCCATTCTTCTAGCAAAAGTGTTTTTTGTGCACTGTAAAATTTTGGCAATCTGATGGTTTGGTTCACCGAAAATTTATTATCAACATAGAAAGAATTCATTTGCCCGATTTCCGCAGAGATATTGAGCGGATCAATGACAACAGCAGAATTTTTCATTTTTTCCTGATAATTGATTTTTAAAGCGCCACTTTTTAGATTCAAATTGTTTTTAAATGCTTTGTCAATAGCTGTTTCTAAAGAAATGGGAGTTTGAGAAAGCCCAATCCCGAATACTAGAAACGTTATTATTTTTAGAATTTTATTTTTCATTTTATATGATTTTAACGCAAAGAGCGCAAAGATTTTTTATTAATTATTAAACTACCCCGTCAAAATTTTCTTTTAGGAAAATTTTGCCACCCTAGATTGCTTTGTTCCTCGCAATGACTTGGGAATTTTGTGCGCTCGCATCTTGCATCATAACTGATATCCGTCTTCTGCATCACTTAGTTCTTGTAGATTTCTACGTTTATCTGGAAAATGTGCCTCAAACCAAATGTACATCACTGGCAAAAGATAAAGCGTAAGATAGGTTGCGAGTAGCAATCCGCCAATTACGACAGTTGCCAAAGGTCGCTGAACTTCTGCGCCTTCTCCGTTGCTTAATGCCATTGGTAAAAATCCTAATGAAGCCACAAAAGCAGTCATTAAAACGGGGCGTAATCTGGTTTTTCCACCGATGATTACCGCTGTTTTTAAATCTTTTTGAATCGTTTTTTGTCGATTAAACTCTGAAATTAATACAATTCCGTTTAATACTGCAACTCCGAAAAGCGCAATGAAACCTACACCTGCGGAAATACTGAAATTCATATCTCTTAGCCAAAGTGATAAAATTCCGCCAATTGCCGACAGTGGAATTGCCGAAAAAATCAATAATCCATATTTTATAGAATTGAAGGCAAAATACAGCATCAGTAAAATCAATAATAAACTAACCGGAACAGCTATAGATAAACGAGATTTTGCTTGTTGAAGATTTTCAAAAGTTCCACCATATTTTATGGAATAACCAGCTGGAAGTTTTAACTGCTTTTCTACATTTTTTTGTAAATCTTCTACGGTAGATTGTATGTCACGATTTCTCACGTTAAAACCAACAATAATCCTTCTTTGCGCATTTTCTCGTTGAATTTGGTTCACGCTTTCTTTCAGTTCCACATTTGCTACAGAACTCAAAGGAATTTCAATTCCTGAAGAGGTAGAAATCAGTAAATTGTTCACATCTTCTACATTTTTTCGTTGACTTCCATCGAGGCGAACCACCAAATCAAATTTCTTTTCGCCCTCGAAAACCGAACCTGTAGATTGCCCTGCAAAAGCGGTGTTTACGATGTTATTGACATCATTCACATTCAAGCCAAATTGCGACATTGCTTCTCGTTTATAAGAAATTACAATTTGTGGCATTCCAGAAACTGGTTCTACATAAATGTTTTGTGCACCATCAATTTTTTTAGAAATTTCTCCCAATTTTTCGGCATAAACCTTCAAAGTATCAAGGTTTTCACCAAAAATTTTACAGACTACATCTTGTCTCGCTCCCGTCATCAATTCGTTGAAACGCATCGCAACAGGATATTGAAAAGAATAAGTTACCCCCAACATATTTTTTTTGAGTTCGGCAGACATTTTTTCTGAAAGTTCTTCATAAGAATGAGCGGAAGTCCATTCGGCGCGAGGTTTTAAGATGATCATCATATCACTTGCATCAATTGGCATTGGGTCAGTTGGAATTTCTGAGCTTCCTGTTTTTCCTACAATTTTTTCAATTTCTGGAAATTTCTTCAATAAAATTTGTTGAGATTTCAATACGGCATCAGTAGAAGTTTTGAGGTTACTTCCAGGCAGAACTCTTGTGTCAACTGCAAAATCTCCTTCAGGAAGACTTGGAATAAATTCTCCGCCTAATCTTGTCATTACAAAAACGGCTACGAAGAAAACTGCCACAATTCCGAAGAAAATGAGATTAGGAATTCTTAAAACTTGAGCTAAAGATAGGTCATAAAGTGATTCTATCTTCTCCATCATTCGGTCTGAAAACGTTTTTTTATCCTCAATTTTTTTAGATAAGAATAAAGAACTCATCATCGGAATGTAAGTTAATGAAAGGATAAAAGCACCTAATAATGCAAAAATTACGGTTTGCGCCATTGGTTTGAACATTTTTCCTTCAATTCCTTCTAAGGTGAGAATTGGTAAGTAAACGATAAGGATGATAATTTGCCCAAAAACCGCAGAATTCATCATTTTGCTGGAAGAAGTATAAACTTCGTCATCCATCATCGTTTGAGAAATTTTTTGATTTTTAAAATTTTTCAAATGTTGCAATCGATGGAGAACAGATTCTACAATAATTACCGCTCCATCTACAATCAATCCAAAATCGAGCGCACCAAGACTCATTAAATTCCCAGAAACTCCGAAAATATTCATCATAATGATGGCAAAAAGCATTGCCAAAGGAATTACAGAAGCCACCAAAAAGCCTGCTCTTAAATTCCCAAGGAATAAAACCAGCACAAAAACTACGATTAATGCACCTTCTAAAAGATTTTTTTCTACCGTTCCGATGGCATTGTTTACCATTTTGGTTCGGTCTAGAAATGCATCTATTTTTACACCTTCTGGTAATGTTTTCTGGATTTCTTCAATTCTGGTTTTTACTTTTTTAATAACATCATTAGAATTAGCACCTTTCATCATCATTACTACTGCTCCTGCAACTTCTCCTTTCCCATTATAGGTCATTGCGCCATATCTGATTGCTTTTCCGTACTGTACTTTAGCTAAATTTTTGATGAGAATTGGTGTTCCATCTGATAAATTTTTCACCACCGTATTTTCAATATCAGGAATTTTCCCAACCAAACCTTCGGTTCTGATGAAGAGAACGCTTGGTCCTTTTTCTATGTAAGCACCACCCGTATTTTGATTATTTTTAGAAAGTGCATCAAAAACTTCGGTCATTGTAACGCCCATCGATTTTAGTTGAGCAGGATTTACAGCTACTTCATATTGTTTTAAATCTCCTCCAAAACTAGCAACATCTGCCACGCCTTCTGTTCCTAAAAGTTGACGACGCACAACCCAATCTTGAATGGTGCGTAATTGCATTGCGTTGTAACGATGTTCGTAGCCTACTTTCGGACGAATGGTGTATTGATAAATTTCTCCCAAACCTGTGGAAATAGGCGCCATTTGTGGTACACCCAAATTGGTAGGAATATCTTTTGAAACTTGCTGAAGTCTTTCTGCAACCTGTTGACGAGCCAAATGTAAATCTACATCATCTTTGAAAACAATGGTAATCACCGATAATCCAAATCGTGAAAAACTACGCATTTGCTTGATTCCTGCAATGTTATTATTGGCTTGTTCTAGCGGAAAAGTAATGAATCTTTCTACATCTGGTGCGCCTAAACTTGGCGAAACGGTGATAATTTGTACCTGATTATCTGTAATGTCTGGTACGGCATCTATAGGTAATTTTTTTACCTCAAAAATTCCATAAATAATCAAGCCAAGCGTAAATAATATGATAATCAGCTTGTTTTTTATAGAAAATTCTATGATTTTGTTAAGCATTTTATATTTAATTTATAAGGTAAAACATCTCAAAACTTAATAGTAATGAGCATTAACACAAAAAAAATTAAATAAATTTTGGGGGAGGGTAGAACGAAAAAGATTTTCCTTCGGAAAAGTTTAAGAAATAATAGAAATTTTTATCTTTTTTTTCAAAAATATTAATTTCTGAAAAGTAGAATTCGAAAGTTTTTGGTAAATCTTGAATAGCTAAATTATAACAAGAAAAATCGTGCGTTTTAAAAGGAAGTTTCATATCCTTTGCATAGTCTGCATCTTTTTGGCTGCCATTCAAATAATGTAATGTGATAAAACCGAGTAAAGTAATGTGGTTGTTTTCGGCTTTGTGTTCCTTGTAATGTTCTATAAAAGCAGGCAATTTCAATAGCTCTCTTGTTTCTGTAAAAGAAAAGATGTAAAGAGAAACTAGAAATATGGCAAATGCTTTTTTCAAAAAAGAAAAGATTTAGATTTATTTTTTACAAATTTAGATAAAAAATTGATAGAGTCTTTCTATAAATGAAATTTAGAATGATTTCAATTAAATATGATATTTGGCAGGTTTCAAAATTTAAACTGTATATTAATTATATTTGTTTTGCGAAAAAATAAAACCATTTTCTATGAAAAAAATATTAATATCTGCTGTTTTTGGAACTCTATTTTTAGTTTCTTGCTCAAAGACCGAAACGCCTAAACAAGAGAGTAATTCTATGCTAAAAGAACCTACTGAACAACAAGCAACTGAAGCTAAAACACCAGAAGAAGAGGGTAAAGATTTGATAGAAAAATCAAGTTGTTTGACTTGTCACAAAGAAGATGGTAAATTAATAGGTCCTTCTTATAAAGAAGTTGCAGCCAAATATACAGAAGCAGATATAGATAAATTAGCAGATAAAATTATTGCAGGTGGTAGCGGAGTTTGGGGCGAAACTGCAATGACACCACATCCTGGTATGGATAAGGAAAATGCAAAAAAAATGGTGAAATACATTTTGACACTTAAAAAATAAACAGTTTTTTAGAATTTTAACAGAAGGCAATCTCTACAGAGGTTGCTTTTTTATTTTTTCACAAACATATTTACTATCTTTATAAATTATAATCCTAAATATTATGAAAAAAATTTTGTTGTTGTTTTTATTTTTCGGAATAAAAAATTTTTCTCAAGAGTATCAGTATGATTATGTGTTTTTTACCAATAGTTTGATGAAAGATAATTACTTTCACAGTAAAGTTTCTTTTCAAGGTAATGCTTTTGTAAAGAATGAAAATGCTAAAATAATGGTAGATAAAAATGAGTTTCACTCTCCAGGAAATTCACTTTTTATTGACTTTAAAAATGATAAAAATGGCAGTTGGGAAGCATTATTTAACTATCAGGAAACTAGAGGAAAGGACTTTTTTGGTAAAGCAAAATTTTTAAGTTTTTGGATTAAAACCGAAAATAATCAAAAGCCTTTTCTCCCGATGATTAAGTTTCTTAAAAGTGATGGAACGTACACTCGAGCTGTCTCTTTCGAGGTTAGAAATAAGAATTCTTGGCAACAAGTTATTTTAAATACCGAAGGTTTTGATTCCTCAATTTTAGATAATCCAACTTCCATCAAAGGAATTGTTTTTTATCAAAATGCATCAGAAAAATCGATTCAAAATAAAATTTGGATTGATGATATTTCTTTTATTGCTTCCAAAGAAAGTATTGCAATTGCTGAAAACCCCGAAATTCTTTCCATAAAAGGATATATGAAACATATTGATCTGAATTGGAAACATATTGAAAATCAAAACATTAGATATGTTAAAATTTATTGTTCAGAAGATAATAAAAAATTCAAACCTGTAGGGATTCAAGATGCCTATATCAATAGATTTGCAGATTTTACCAATGAAACGGGCAAGAAATATTTTTATAAAATATCATTTTTAGATAGACTTTTTAATGAAAGTAAAGTTTCTTCTGTTAAAAACACTTCCACCAGAAATATGACAGATGAAGAGCTCATAACGATGGTTCAAGAAGCATCTTTTAGATATTATTGGGATGGTGCAGAAACGGAAAGTGGTTTGGCAAAAGAAAATACCAACGGGAGACAAAATATGATTGCTACAGGAGCTTCAGGATTTGGGATTATGGCTCTTATTGTAGGTTCTGAGCGGGGTTTTATAACAAGACAACAAGCAGCGGAAAGATTTACAAAAATTGTAAATTTTTTAGAAAAAGCAGATAAATATCATGGTGCAGTTGCGCATTTTATCGATGGAAAAACTGGGAAAACGGAAGCGTTTTTCGGGAAGAAAGATAACGGAGCAGATTTGGTAGAGACTTCATTTTTGGTTCAGGGCTTATTGGTAGCACATCAATATTTCAATAAAAATACTTCAGAAGAAATCAATATCAGAACCAAAATTGATAATTTTTGGAAAGGAATAGAATGGAATTGGTTTAGAAAAACAGTTGATAGTCCTTATTTATATTGGCATTGGTCTCCGGATCAAGAGTGGGTGATCAATCATAACCTTATCGGTTGGAATGAGACGATGGTAACTTATCTCTTGGCAATAGCATCGCCTACACATTATGTTCCAGCAGAAATGTATTATTCGGGATGGGCTAGCCAAGAAGAAAAAGCTCAAAAATATCGCGAAAATTGGGGACAATCATCCGATGGAAAACATTATACAAATGGTAAAACTTATTTTGGAATAAAACTAGATGTTGGCGTAAATAATGGTGGTCCGCTTTTCTTCACTCATTATTCTTTTATGGGATATGATCCTCATTTTTTGACGGATAAATACACCAATTACTTTACGAATAATCAAAATATTGCCAAAATTAATTATCAATATTGTGTAGCTAATCCTAAGAAAAATAAAGGATACGGAGAAAATGGTTGGGGACTTACCGCTTCAGACGGACCAGATGGTTATAATGCAGACGAAGCAGTAGAATGGCAAGATCAAGGAAAATTGACACCTACAGGTGCTATTGCTTCTTTTCCTTATACTCCAAAGGAATCTATGGCGGTTTTGAAAAATTTTTATTTTAATTATGGAGATTTTCTTTGGGGAGAATATGGTTTCCGAGATTCTTTTGACCTTAACAAAAATTGGTGTTCTGGTATTTTTATGGGGCTGAATCAAGCTCCTATGACGGTGATGATAGAAAATCAACGCTCTGGTTTAATCTGGAATTTGTTTATGAGTCATCCAGATGTAAAGGCTGGAATTGCTAGATTAAATGCCCTAAAGTAAATGATTGATAATTATTAAACTCTGATTTTAAGGATACTTAAAAATTCCTTATTTTTGCATTTCCAAAAAATAGAAAAAAATGTCTTTAACAGAACAAGAAATCATCCGAAGAGAAAAATTACAGAAATTAACTGATATGGGAATCAATGCATTTCCGGCAGATGAATATAAAGTAACACATACCACTCAATCTATAAAGGAAAACTTCGAAGAAGGTAAAAAGGTAAATCTTGCAGGTAGATTAATGTCTAGAAGAATTCAAGGGAAAGCTTCTTTCGCAGAATTGCAAGATTCTGATGGTAGAATTCAAGTGTATTTTAATCGTGATGAAATCTGTACTGGCGAAGATAAAACGCTTTATAATGAAGTGTACAAACATCTTTTAGATATAGGTGATATCATTGGTATTGAAGGAGAATTGTTCAAAACGCAAGTTGGTGAAATGACCGTAATGGTTAAAAATTTCAAATTATTGACCAAAGCTCTTCGTCCGCTTCCTTTAGCAAAAATGGATGAAAATGGAATAGTACATGATGCTTTCAACGATCCAGAACTAAGATATAGACAACGATATGTTGACTTAACCGTAAATCCTCACGTAAAAGAAATTTTTGTAAAAAGAACAAAATTGTTCAATGCAATGAGAACTTTCTTTAACGATGCAGGGTATTTCGAAGTTGAAACACCAATTTTGCAAGCAATTCCTGGTGGTGCTGCTGCAAGACCGTTCATTACACATCATAATGCTTTAGATATTCCTTTATATATGAGAATTGCTAACGAATTGTATCTGAAAAGATTAATTGTTGGTGGTTTTGATGGCGTTTATGAATTTTCTAAAAATTTCCGAAACGAAGGAATGGATAGAACCCACAATCCAGAATTTACTGCAATGGAAATTTATGTAGCCTACAAAGACTACAACTGGATGATGGATTTCACCGAAAAATTGTTGGAATTTTGTGCAATTCAAGTAAATGGAACTACAAAAGCTACTTTCGGGGAGCACGAAATTGATTTCAAAGCGCCTTATCCTAGAGTTTCTATGACGGAAGCCATTCAGAAATTTACAGGTTTTGATATCACAGGAAAATCAGAACAAGAATTAGCAGATTTTGCAAAATCTATTGGAATTGAAGTAAACGAAACGATGGGAAAAGGAAAACTCATTGATGAAATTTTTGGTGAAAAATGCGAAGGAAAATTTATTCAGCCAACTTTCATTACTGATTATCCAATCGAAATGTCGCCTCTTACTAAAAAACACAGAAGTAAAGAAGGACTTACAGAACGTTTTGAATTGATGGTTTGTGGTAAAGAAATTGCCAATGCGTATTCAGAATTGAATGATCCTATTGACCAAAGAGAGCGTTTCGAATCTCAAATGGCGCTTTCTGAACGTGGTGATGATGAAGCAATGTTTATAGACCAAGATTTCTTACGTGCTTTAGAATACGGAATGCCGCCAACTTCTGGTTTAGGAATTGGGATGGACAGACTCATTATGTTCCTTACCAATAATGCATCTATTCAAGAAGTATTATTCTTCCCGCAAATGAGACCAGAGAAAAAAGTGCCAGTTATAGAATTAGGAGAAGACGAAAAGGTGATTTTAGAAATATTGAATTCGCAATCAGAAGCTATGGATTTATCGATGGTTAAAGAAAAATCGCAATTATCAGGAAAAAAATGGGATAAAGCCACAAAAAATTTGACAAAAAATAATTTGATCAAAGTTGAAAAAATTGATGAAAAATTGATGATGATATTAATTTAATGTTAAATCAATAAAAAAAATCTAAAAGCATTCCGAATTGGAGTGCTTTTTTTATTTAAACTTGCTATATTTGTAGATAAATTATTTTTATCAAGTTAAAAATATTAACTGCAATAATGTTAATTTATTTAATCAAAATAGAAATATTTATTTAAAATATTCGCAAATTAAAATAATTGCTATGAATTATAATATGTATTTCGTAGCATTGCCTAAAATTTAATGGGGATGAAAAACGGATTATATTTACCACAGTTTGATTTTGATTCATGTGGAGTTGGTTTTGTGGCCAATTTAAAAGGAGTGAAAAGCCATAAGATTGTTTCTGATGCTATTACCATGTTAGAAAATATGGAGCACAGAGGAGCAACAGGCTATGAGAAGAGTACTGGTGATGGTGCAGGGATTCAAATTCAGATTCCGCACGAGTTTCTTTATGAGAAAGCGCTAGAGAATGGTTTTTATTTGCCAGATGTAGGTGATTATGGATTAGGAATGTTATTTTTTCCTAAAGATGATGCACTGAGAGATGAATGCAAAAGAGTTATTTATAATTCCGCAGAAAAACTAAATTATAAGATTTTAGGGTTTCGCTCTGTACCTGTTAATAATTTCGAGATTGGTGAAACAGCGAAATCTGTAGAACCAGTAATGGAAATGATTTTCATTGAAAAACCATTTGATGTAACTTCAGATGATGATTTCGAAAGAAAATTATTTATTTTTAGAAATTATATTTCTCACCAAATTGCCAATATTACCCAAAACGATCCAATAGGTTTCTACGTAGCTTCTATGTCTTGTAGAAAATTAATCTATAAAGGGCAGTTGCGAAGCGTACAAATCAGAAATTATTTCAAAGACCTTACAGATCCTAAACTCACTTCCGCTTTCGGAATGATACATTCTAGGTTTGCAACCAATACCAACCCGAATTGGAATTTAGCACAACCTTTCCGCTTTTTAGCACATAACGGCGAAATTAATACGGTTCAAGGGAATTTGAATTGGCTTCGTTCTGGCGAAAAAAATCTAGAAAGTCCATATTTTACACAACAAGAAATGGATATGCTTTTGCCTTTAACCAAGCCTAATCAATCAGATTCATCTTATCTAGATAATATGGTAGAATTGTTGGTGCATTCTGGCAGAAGTTTACCACACGTAATGATGATGCTCATTCCTGAAGCTTGGGACGGAGATAAGCATATGGAAGATTATAAAAAATATTTTTATGCATTCCACGCTTGTGTGATGGAACCTTGGGACGGACCAGCTTCTATTTCTTTTACAGACGGAAAAGTAATTGGCGCAACTCTTGATAGAAACGGATTGAGACCTTCTAGATATTGCGTAACAAGTGATGATACCATTGTAATGGCGTCAGAATCTGGTGCACTTCCTGTAGATCCTGCAAAAGTGATAAGAAGAGGTAGATTGCAGCCAGGGAAAATGTTTTTGGTTGATTTAAATAAAGGAAGAATCATTAATGATGATGAGCTGAAAAAAGAAATTTGTACTTCAAAACCGTATCAACAATGGTTGGAAGAAAAGCAAATTAAACTAGACGAACTTCCCGAACCAAGAATGAGATTTACCAGAATTCAAGGGCAAGATGTTCTTAAGTTTCAAAAAGCTTTTGGTTATTCTAGAGAAGATATAGAAAAAGTCATTAAAGTGATGGCAGAATCTGGCAAAGAACCAATTGGTTCTATGGGATTTGATTCTCCAATTGCAGTTTTGAGCGAAAAACCACAACATTTAAGCTCTTATTTTAAACAATTATTTGCACAAGTTACCAATCCACCAATCGATCCAATCCGTGAAAGATTGGTAATGTCTCTTACTACAATTATCGGCGGAAACGGAAATTTATTGACGGGTGATAAAAAATTTGCGCACAGTGTAACGTTAGATAATCCAATTTTAGATAATCTTCAATTAGAAAAATTAAGAAGTATTGATACAGGAGATTTCCAAGCGAAAACTTTACAAACCTATTTTAAAGCAGACGGAAAGCCTGGAAGTTTGAAAAAAGGAATAGATAGACTTTGCCGTTATGCGATGGATGCGGTGCAAGATGGTTTTGATGTGATTATCCTTTCAGATAGAGCCATAGATTCTAATCACGCTGCAATCCCGAGTTTATTGGCTTGTTCTGCGGTACATCATCATTTAATAAGAATGGGTGTTCGTAGAAAAGTAGGTTTGGTGGTAGAAGTTGGAGATGCGTGGGATGTTCATCATTTTGCGACTTTGCTCGGTTTTGGCGCGACTGCAATTAATCCTTATTTGGCGTTGGCAACCATCAGAGAAATGGTAAATTCTGGCGAAATTAAAGGCGAAGATTATCCTAAAGCAAAGAAAAATTATATTAAATCTGTTGGTGATGGCTTGTTGAAAATTTTCTCTAAAATGGGAATTTCAACCTTAATGTCTTATCAAGGAGCGCAGATTTTTGAAATTATTGGTTTGAATAAATTGGTGGTGAACACTTGTTTTACAGGTGCTATTTCCAGAATTGAAGGACTTGGTTTTGATGATTTGGCAGAAGAAGCTTTAGCAAAACATTTTGATGCCTATGCTCCTAAATTTGAACAACCAATTTTAAATGAAGGCGGTGTTTATCAATGGAAAAGAAAAGGAGAGTACCACATGTACAATCCTCAAACCGTAGATTTATTACAGAAAGCGACAAGAAATAACGATTACGAAACGTTTAAAAAATATTCTAGAGCGGCAAATAATTTAACTAATAATGCTGCAACTTTAAGAAGTTTACTTGAATTTAAAAACGATAGACCAGCTATTCCTATTGAAGAAGTAGAACCTGTAGAAAATATTTTGAAACGTTTTGCAAGTGGTGCAATGTCTTTTGGTTCAATTTCTTACGAAGCGCATTCTACTTTAGCGATTGCAATGAACAGAATTGGTGCGAAAAGCAATACTGGAGAAGGAGGCGAAGACGAAATCCGTTATCAATTGAATGAAAAAGGAGAAAATCTTCGTTCGGCAATTAAACAAGTTGCTTCAGGAAGATTTGGAGTTACGGCAAGATATTTAGCAGAAGCAGATGAAATTCAAATAAAAATGGCGCAAGGTGCAAAACCTGGTGAAGGTGGACAATTACCTGGTGACAAAGTTGATGCTTGGATTGGAAAAACGCGTCACTCAACTCCGGGAGTTGGCTTAATTTCTCCGCCACCACATCACGATATTTATTCTATTGAAGATTTAGCACAGTTGATTTTCGATCTTAAAAATGCAAATAGACACGCTAGAATTTCTGTAAAATTGGTATCAAAAGCAGGAGTTGGAACTATTGCAGCGGGAGTTGCAAAAGCAAAAGCAGATCATATTCTCATTTCTGGTTATGATGGAGGAACTGGTGCATCGCCGTTAAGTTCGGTGCGTCACGCTGGTTTACCTTGGGAATTAGGTTTGGTAGAAACGCATCAAACTTTAATTAAACATAAATTAAGACAAAGAGTTACGGTACAAACAGACGGACAAATAAAAACAGGTAGAGACATTGTGATGGCAACTCTTATGGGTGCTGAAGAATGGGGAATTGCCACTTCTGCACTCATCGTTCAAGGTTGTATTTTGATGAGAAAATGCCACGAAAATACTTGTCCTGTTGGTATTGCAACTCAAAACGGTGAATTAAGAAAAAAATTCACAGGAAATGCCGATCATTTGGTGAATTATTTCACCTTCTTGGCAACAGAAACCCGAGAAATTATGGCAACTTTAGGCTTTAGAACGGTTGATGAAATGGTAGGACAATACCAATGTTTAACCAAAAGAGAAGATTTAAAATTCTGGAAAGCTAAAACCGTTGACTTAAGTGCATTCTTACAAAAAATGGATACAGAATTGCCTCTAACAAAATCTGAACCTCAAGAAGACGAGTTGGTAGATTCATTGTCTTGGAAGTTGATTGAAGCTGCACAAAATGCCATCGAAAATGACGGAAAATGCGAAGCAGAATTCAATATCATCAATACCGATAGAACGGTAGGGACGATTCTTTCTCACGAATTAACCAAAATTTACAAATCTGAAGGAATGCAAGAAGATGCTTTGAGATTTAATTTCAAAGGAACTGCAGGACAAAGTTTTGGAGCGTTCTGCAACAAAGGAATCACAATGAAATTGGAAGGCGATGGAAACGATTATTTCGGAAAAGGACTTTCTGGTGGTAAATTGGTGGTTCATCCTGATAGAACATCTACTTTCAAAGCCAATGAAAACAGTATTATTGGAAACGTAGCTTTATACGGAGCAACCAGCGGAAAAGTTTTCATCAACGGAATGGCAGGAGAACGTTTCTGCGTAAGAAATTCTGGCGCAACTGCTGTTGTAGAAGGAGTAGGAGCTCACGGTTGCGAGTATATGACAGGTGGAACTGTAGTGGTTCTTGGTGGAGTTGGTAAAAATTTTGGAGCTGGAATGAGTGGCGGAATCGCTTATATTTGGGATGTGAACGAAACTTTGAAACAAAATTTCAATCCTGATATGGCAGATTTAGAAGGCTTGACGGAAAAAGATAAAAACACCATCAAAAATCTAGTGGAAGAACACGTGAAGGAAACCGATAGTGATTTAGGAAAATACTTGTTGCAAGATTTTGAAGAAAATTTAAAATATTTCGTGAAAGTTTTCCCAAGAGATTACAAAAAAGTGTTGGAAAAACAAGGTGTTGAATTTTAGAATTAATAAAGTTTGAATGGGTTTGAAATTGTTTGAAATCGTTTGATGAGTTCCGTAGGAACGAACGATTTCGTAGCATTGGAATTTATTCCAATGAATTTAAAGCAAATCATCAGAATTACAAAAATTTAAAGAAATGGGAAAAACAGACGGTTTTTTATTATATAAAAGAGAATTACCAACTAAAGATGCAGTAGCAGATAGAGTTCAGCACTACAATGAATTTCAGCATTTGCCATCATCAGAATTATTAAACAAGCAATCTGCAAGATGTATGAATTGCGGAATTCCTTTCTGTATGAGTGGTTGTCCGCTCGGAAATGTAATTCCAGAATTTAATGATGCAGTGTATAAAGAAGAATGGAAAAAAGCCTACGATATTTTAAGCACTACCAATCCTTTTCCAGAATTTACGGGCAGAATTTGTCCAGCTCCTTGCGAAGGTTCTTGCGTTTTGGGAATTAACGAATTGCCAGTAACTATTGAGGAAGTAGAGAAAAATATCATCGAAATTGCTTATCAAAACGGTTATGTAAAACCAAGGCTTCCTTTAAAGAGGACGGGCAAAAAAGTGGCGGTTATCGGTTCTGGACCTTCTGGTTTAGCAACTGCCGAAAAACTGAATCAATTAGGACATTCTGTAACGGTTTTTGAAAGAGAATCTGAAGTGGGCGGTTTGTTGAGGTTCGGGATTCCAGATTTTAAATTAGATAAATCTGTGGTAAAAAGAAGAGCCGACTTAATGAAAGCAGAAGGAATTGAATTCAAAACCAATACTTTGGTTGGCAAAGATTATTCTGCAGAACAATTGAATAGAGAGTTTCACGCGATAGTTTTAGCGATGGGTTCTACTATTCCTAGAAATTTGCCAATTCCGAATCGTGATGCAAAAGGCGTTTATTTTGCGATGGAATATCTTCGTCAAAACAACAAAAAAGTAAGCAACATCGCTTTTACGGAAGATAATATAGATGCGAAAGGCAAAAAAGTGTTGGTGATTGGTGGTGGTGATACTGGTTCAGACTGTATTGGTACAGCAAACAGACAAGGTGCAACAGAAGTTCATCAAATCGAAATTATGCCAACTCCGCCTTCTCAAAGAGACGAAACAATGCCTTGGCCAATGTATCCTATGATTTTGAAAACTACCACTTCTCACGAAGAAGGTTGTACCAGAAAATGGGCGATTAATGCCAAAGAATTTATAAAAGACGAAGCAGGAAATCTAAAAGGTCTGAAAGCAGTAGAAATAGAATGGAGCAAAGATCCTGTAACCAAAAGATACACCACTTTTGCAGAAAAAAAAGGCACAGAATTTACCATAGAATGTGATTTGGCATTTTTGGCAATGGGTTTCTTACACGTAGAACAAAAAGGAATTGTTGAAGATTTAGAAATAAATTTAGATCCTAGAGGAAATTTAATAGGCAAAGAAGGAGAATTTACTACTAACCAAGAGAAAGTTTTCAGTTGTGGAGACGCCAGAAGAGGGCAATCTTTGGTAGTTTGGGCAATAAGTGAAGGTTTGCAATGCGCCGAAAAAGTAGATGCATTTTTGAGTTAAATCCTAAATCAAATTATATTTTTTTAAGGGGAGGTTTTCTACGGGAAACTTCCTCTTTTTTAATATGTAGTGTGCGAATTGGATGGCATCTATTTATTGTTTGCTTTTATGAATTCTACAAAATCCTCAATTGTATATTTTTCATCTTTAAGTTTTTGAATTGTTATTGGGTCATTTTTAGTTAAATCAATAATTTTATTTTTATCAACCAAATACGCATTATTGTCTTTTGGTCTTGACCTTTCAATATTTGGATTTTCAAAGTCAATCAAAAGAATTTTATAAGAATTACCATTTTTATCTTTCCAACTGTTCTTTGGTTTCATATTTAGTACTGCACCAACAATTCCTCCACCATAAGGATTATTTGAGCCAATTGCTATTCTATCTGTTTTTTCATTCAGAAATATAACCCAATATTTTTTTCCAATAATATCTGTTTTCACAAAATAATCACTGTAAATATAAGCAGCATTCATCATACTGAAATAAATGTCATTATTGTATTTGATTGCCCAAGTGAAATTTTCTGGTTTTGCTCTTTTATCGGTTTCTTTGTACCTAAAAGTCCCCACTTTAAAAATTTTAGATGAAATGACTGTGATTTCTCCTTTTACATTTGATTTTACAGGTTTATCTTCTAAAAAATCTTTATATCCATAATAAAATTCAAAACTATCAACTTTTATTACTGTTTGGCTAAAAAAGAAGTTAATAAAAATTAATCCAATAATTACGAACAGTTTTTTCATAAGCCTTTGTTGTTATATTTTAATACAAGTTTTTAATTTTCGCAAATACTAAATTATTTGAAAATTATTAAGCATTTGATTTGCTTTAAGTTTTGAGCTTTCATTAATTAGTTTTAAACAAATTTAGAAAATAAGATTGATATAGAAATAGGTAAAACCATATTTTTTTGAAAAGTATGGTTAAATATTAGTTTTTAATAACTTGATTAAGGAAGTTTTCTATGGTTTTTGGTATAATTCTTGAAGGTTCTTGTAAACTAAACCTATATCTCCCAATGAAAAAATACAACAATCTTCTAGCTGTTATACTATTAAGTGTAATCGCAATTTCTTGTGCTGCTAATTACACAACTCCAGGTGCTGATGTTAAAATTTCTAACCTTGCAGATGAAGATATTTCTAAAATTCTTCAAAACAAACCTACTGCGGAATTTCCTGTAAATATTGCTGTTGCAAGAATCCAAGCTCCTAATTATACCAATTATGTATATCAAAACAGATATACTAGAACCGAGAATTCTGGAGAAAATTTCAGTATGATTCTTACACGTGATGCAGATGAAGAAGCTTCATTTGCTGAAATTGCCAAACTAAATGGCATTAAACAAATTTCACCATTTAATAAATTGCTTTTACCCTACAATTACAAAACCATTAAAGATTTAAGATTAGCTGCTGCAAAAATGAAAGCAAGTATGCTTTTGGTTTATACTTTTGACAGTCAATTTAGTATAGATAATAAAAATTATGGGCCTCAAAATGTATTTTCATTAGGCTACCTCAAAAATAAAAATGTAAAAGTAAGAACCACAGCATCTGCTGCTTTGTTTGATGTTCAGACAGAATATTTATACGGCTTATCAGAAGCTTCAGCTGAACAAACGAAGACCTCAAATGCTTGGAAAAAACAAGATGAGGTTGATTATTTAAGAATAGAAACAGAAAAAGAATCTTTTAAAAAACTTACCTCTCAGATTAAAGAAATGTGGAATGGAGTAGTAGAAGAATACAAAAAGTAATATTTGGAAAATTATTTTAAACAACATTTATAAGGAAGATTTCTGTGGAAAACTTCCTTTTTGTTTTGCTTTCATATCTCGTTAAATTTTCCGATATTTGTAAGTCTTTGAAAAAAGCAAAATTTTAATCAAAAATTATATAAAATAAAACTCGCTGAAAGCCAAAAGCAGAAAGCAGAAAGCATTTATTATGAGTCAAAAACAATATACAGCAAGTAGTATTCAGGCATTAGAAGGTATGGAGCACGTACGTATGCGCCCTTCTATGTACATTGGTGATGTAGGTTTAAGAGGTCTTCACCATTTGGTTTATGAAGTAGTAGATAACTCTATCGATGAAGCTTTGGCAGGATATTGTGATACTATTACAGTTGCTATAAAAGAAGGTAATGCTATAGAAGTTACGGATAACGGACGTGGTATTCCTGTAGATTTTCACGAAAAAGAACAAAAATCTGCCTTAGAAGTGGTAATGACCAAAATTGGTGCAGGTGGTAAATTTGATAAAGATTCTTATAAAGTTTCTGGTGGTCTTCACGGAGTTGGGGTTTCTTGTGTTAATGCGCTTTCTAACGAAATGATTACTACCGTTTATAGAGACGGTAATGTTTATCAACAAGTGTATGCAAGAGGTAAAGCTCAAACTGGTGTTGAGGAGATTGGGCACAGTGATCATAGAGGTACCAAACAGTTTTTTCAGCCAGATGATACCATTTTTACTGAATTAGTCTATAATTATGATACGTTGGCAAACCGTTTAAGAGAGCTTTCTTACCTTAATAAAGGAATTACCATTACCATTACAGACGAAAGAGAAAAATTAGAAGACGGAACTTTCAAAACCGAAACTTTTCATTCTCAAGGTGGTCTTAAAGAGTTTGTAGAATATATCGATGGTAATCGTGAATCTATTATGGAGCACGTAATCTTTATGGAAGGTGAACGTGATGATATTCCAGTAGAAGTAGCGATGCGTTATAATACTTCTTTTAACGAAAATCTTCACTCTTATGTGAATAACATCAATACTCACGAAGGAGGAACACACTTAGCAGGTTTTAGAAGAGCTCTTACAAGAACGCTTAAAAAATATGCAGACGAATTAGGACTTCCTGCAAAAGAAAAAGTAGAAGTTACAGGTGATGATTTTAGAGAAGGTCTTACAGCAGTAATTTCTGTAAAGGTGATGGAACCTCAGTTCGAAGGACAAACCAAAACAAAATTAGGTAACTCCGAAGTTTCTGGAGCTGTAGATAAAATTGTAGGCGAAATGCTTACCAATTTCTTAGAAGAGCATCCAAATGAAGCGAAAACCATTGTTCAGAAAGTAGTTTTAGCGGCGAAAGCGAGACAAGCTGCTAAAAAAGCAAGGGAAATGGTGCAACGTAAATCTCCGTTAGGTGGTTCTGGTTTGCCAGGTAAATTGGCAGATTGTTCTTCTAAAGATCCTGAAATTTCTGAAATTTTCTTAGTGGAGGGAGATTCTGCAGGTGGTACTGCTAAACAAGGTAGAGATAGACATTTCCAGGCGATTCTTCCATTAAGAGGTAAAATCTTGAATGTTGAGAAATCTATGCTTCATAAAGTGTATGATAATGAGGAAATTAGAAATATTTATACCGCACTTGGTGTTTCTGTAGGAACCGAAGAAGATAGCAAAGCATTGAATATTTCTAAACTGAGATATCACAAAGTCGTAATTATGACCGATGCTGATATTGATGGTTCTCACATTTCTACCCTTATTCTTACTTTCTTCTTTAGATATATGAAGGAGCTGATAGAGCAAGGTTATATTTATATAGCGCAACCGCCTTTATATTTATTGAAAAAAGGAAAAAAAGAAATGTACGCTTACAACGAAAAAGAGAGAGAAGCAATGGTTGCAGAAATGTCACCAGATGGTAAAGGTGTAGAAATCCAGCGTTACAAAGGTCTTGGTGAGATGAATGCAGAACAACTTTGGGAAACTACTCTAAATCCTGAACACAGAATTCTGAAACAAGTAACCATAGAAAGTTTAGCAGATGCAGATAATGTATTTTCTATGTTGATGGGAGACGAAGTTCCGCCAAGAAGAGAATTTATTGAGAGAAACGCAGTGTATGCTAATATTGATGTGTAAAATAAATCAAATTAAATCATAAAAAAAGAAGCATTGAAAAATGCTTCTTTTTTGTTTTTTTAGAACCAACCTTTTCTACCAACTTGGTAAGTATTGTAAAATTCTTCGTCTGATTTTGTAAGGTAGATAATTCCTTCTACGAAAGGAATAATTCCGGCTAATCCACAAGATACTAAGGTAATTACAATTTGAATAATACCTTCTTTTGTGTAGCCTAGTATAAACTTGTGAATTCCTAGATATCCTAATAATAGTGCTAAAACTCCAGCTAATACTTTTTTGTTTTCTTGATTTTCCATTTCTTCAAATTTTGTTTTTCCAAAAATACTGTTTTTTAGAAAAAAATAAATGATTAATTTCAGTTTTTATGAAAATTTTTGACTTTTAGTTTTTTATTAAAATCAATTTATTTGGTTAATTTTGCACCTATGCAAAAAATAGCCTTCATTATTAATCCGTTTTCTTCTAAAGGTAATTATCAACCGCTTCTAGAACAGTTGAAAAATAAAATTGAAAATCTTTTGGTTTACATATCAGATTCCATTAATGGAACTGATGATTTTATCCGAAAAAATTGGGAAAATGTAGAGGTTTTTGTGGCAATTGGTGGTGATGGTACTATTTCTACTGTTGCAAAAAGCATTATTAATAGTAACAAAATCTTAGGAATAATTCCTGCAGGTTCTGGTAATGGTTTTGCCAATGAAACTCAATTTAATATTGGTTTAGACCAACTTCTCAAGAAATTAGAAGCTCAAAATTTTAAAGAAATTGATACCTTTACCGTAAATGATAGATTTTCTATTAACGTTGCAGGAGTTGGCTTTGACGGAGCAGTGGTAGAAGCTTTCGAAAAAACATCCAGAGGTTTTAAAAATTATATCAAAACATCTATCCAAACGTATTTTAAATACCAACCTATCAAAATTACTTTCGAAGAAAAATATAAAAAGTACAATGGTAAATATTTGATGATGAATATTGCCAATACTCGTCAATTTGGGAATAATGCTTACATTGCTCCTCATGCCAGTAAAAGCGATGGTTTGCTAGAAATTGCTTTGGTCAAAAAATTTCCTTTTACACACGCTGCTACTTTTGCCTATAGAATGTTTACTAAAAAATTGGTAGAAAATCAGTATTTAAAATATATTTCTGTTTCGGAAATAGAGTTTATCGTAAGTTCTAATTTATGGCATTTAGACGGCGAATTCAATAATATTGAGTCTCCTATAAAAGTAAAAATTTTACCAAAAAGTTTAAGGATTTTAATCTAAAATTAATCTCCTAGCCCTTCTTTATACCTTTTTAAAGCTCTTTCTCTGGCAAATTTATGTTCTATGATGGGTTTTGGATAAGCCGAAGTTCCGAACTCTTTTACCCATTTTTTGATGTAAATAAAATTTGGGTCGAATTTTTTCTGTTGCTCCTCTGGATTAAAAACTCTGAAATAAGGTGCTGCATCACAACCACTTCCTGCGCTCCATTGCCAGTTTCCATTGTTGGCACTTAAATCGTAATCCATTAATTTTTCTGCAAAATAACCTTCACCCAATCTCCAATCGGTAAGCAAATGTTTGGTCAAAAAACTCGCACAGACCATTCTCACTCTATTGTGCATCAATCCAGTTTCGTTTAATTCGCGCATTCCCGCATCTACAATTGGATAGCCTGTTTTTCCTTCGCACCATTTTTGGAACATAATTTCATTGTTTTCCCATTGTATGTTATCGTATTTTTCTTTGAAAGAATGTTGTAACACTTTAGGAAAATGCCATAAGATTTGCATAAAAAATTCTCTCCAGATTAATTCTTTCAAATAAGTAGTATCATTGAGTTTGCAAGCAGTTTTTATTAGTTTTCGAGTACTAATAGTCCCGAAACGTAGATGAACACTCATTTGTGAGGTTTCTTTAGTAGGTAAATTTCTGGTTTCGTGGTATTTTTCTAGAATTTCGAGATTAATTTTTGGCGGTTCAAATTGATAATTGGTTTTTTTGAATCCAATATGTTCTAATGTGATATTTTTCGTTTTGATTTCAAATAAATTCTCTAATTTTTTTTCAGAAGGAAATAAATCCAAAGGTTTTTCTTGAAATTTTAAAAACCATTGTTTAGAATAGGGTGTATAAACAGTGTATGGTTTACCATCTGCTTTTACAATTTCGTCTTTTTGAAAGATAACTTGGTCTTTAAAACTCTTAAAATTAATGTTTTTTGAAGCTAAAAAATCTTTTATTTCTTGGTCTCTTTTTATGGCGTAAGGTTCATAATCCTCATTGCAAAAAACATTTTCAATTTCATATTGTTGACTTAGGTTTTCATAAATTTCTAATGGTTTTCCATAAAAAATCTGAATAGTTTTACCTTGTTTTTCTAAATATTCATTGAGTTTTTCTAACGCTTGAAAAATAAAATCTACACGTTTATCTTCTTTATTTTCAAGTTTTTCTAAAATATTGGTGTCAAAAATAAATATCGGCAAAACGGGGAGTTCAGATTGAAGAGCTTCATATAAACCGTGATTGTCTATCAAACGTAAATCTCTTCTGAACCAAAATAAATTGAGTCTTGTTTTCATCAAAAATGTTTAGAAATTTTATATTAAAGAATTGATTTCATCAATTTCTGCGGTTTTATATTCTTGATAAATATGAAAATGAAATTCATTGAGCTTTCTTAGAAGTTTTAGCAAATTTTCTTTTTCTTTTTCTTCTAATTTGGCAGATAAAACTCTAGAAGTTATTGTAACATCATTGATGGATTCTAAAAATGTTTTTTTTCCTAAATCGGTCAGTTTTAGTCGGGTAGTTCTTTTGTCATTTTCATCAGGGAATTCTTCTACCAAATTATTTTTTACCATTCTTTTAATGATTTCAATACCAGTTTGTTTTTCGTGGGCATTTCGTTCTACCAATTGCATTTTGGTGAGTGTTTCTTCGTCCATCAGTCGATAGAGATAGGTAAATTCTTCGTTCGCCAAGTGCGGAAAATCCTTCAAACCACGTCTTATCATTTGTTTGGTAAATCTGCCTAAAAGAATTACTTGTTTGGCGATTTCGTTTTCCAAATCAAAAACTTTTTGTTTCTCTTTTTTGAATAATTCGGTAGGATTGACGGCGTTATATGCTTTTTCGTTTAGCCAAATTCTAAATTCTTCTATCGTGGCATTAGATTTATTCTTTTCTTTTTGAAATTCGTCAATTTCAAGAATTACATTGATTAAAAAATTAGTATTCATCATTATTCAGTTTAAATTTTTAGACTCCCTATTCCTCCATCTATTCCGATTATTTGTCCTGTGATCCAACTGCTGGAATCGGAGAGTAAAAATACAACCATTTTTGCAATTTCTTCGGCATTTCCTATTTTCTGTAACGGATGTCTTTTAGCCGAAGTTTCTCTACGTTCTTCCGAAGATAGCAATTGTGCCGCTAATTTGGTATCTGTTAAAGAAGGAGCAATGGCGTTAATTCTTATTTTTTGAGCTGCAAATTCTGCAGCTAAACTTTTGGTTAAGCCCTCTATTGCAGCTTTGGAAGACGCAATAGAAGCGTGAAAAGGCATTCCTATTTTGGCTGCTACAGAACTAAAAAGTACCACACTTGCACTTTCTGATTTTTTAAGATTCGGGAGCAGTTTTTGAATTATTTTTATAGCTCCTAAAACATTGATTTCAAAATCGTTTTTAAAATCCTCTTCCGTTAATCTATTAAAAGGCTTTAGGTTGATGCTTCCAGGAGCATAAACTAAGCCGTCAAGAACATCTGGAAAAGGAATGTCGTCAAGATTATCTTGCAGAATATTTTTTTCAAAAAATTGAATATTGAGCGGTTCTGATTCTGAAGTTTTGCTCCTTGAAATTCCCAAAACGTGATGCGAATGTTGAAGCTCTTTTGTAGTTGCCAATCCAATGCCGCTTCCGCAACCAATAATAACGATGTTCTTCATTTTATTATTTGTTTTTATTTTTTTACAGATCTCATAGATTATACAGATTTTGAATCTCAAAACTCGTATCTCGAACCTCAAACCTCGAATCCTGTATCTCGAATCTCGCTCATCTTTTCGAAATTTTATTGAGACTGATGGTTCTTTGTCTGCTGCATTTGAATCGGTTGATTTCCGAATTCCTCTTCATTAGATGTTTTTTGCTTACGCCAGAATTTACTCTTTTTCGCCAAAGGTTGAATGAACTTTGTTTAAGTTCGGTTCGCATTAATTTAATCACCTCACTTTCGGGTAGCCCAAACTGAAATTCTATGGCTTCGAATGGCGTTCTGTCTTCCCAAGCCATTTCTATAATTCGGTCAATTTCTTTAATTGTTAGATTGTTTTTCACTACAATTTATTCAGATTTTTAGATTTGTTTTTTCTGCATTTTTCGCTGCAATATTTTACTTCTTCCCAATTTTTTGCCCATTTTTTTCGCCAATTGAAGGATAAACCGCAAACCAGACAAATTTTCGAAGGCAAATTTTTAGGCATTTTATTTAATTTTTCAGAGATTACTAGATAGTTTTATTTCAAAAAAATCCAATATTTAAAACGTTTTTTTTTACTCTCGCAGATTGGGCTGATTTCGCAGATAAATAGTTACTGAATTTTATATCTGCAAAATCTGTTTAATCAGCAAGAGCAGAAGATTTTTCATTATGAAATTATTTTGTGACCATATAATTTTTAAATCGGTTGATTTCTATATTTTCCGCTCGTAAATCATGCATCATATTGTACAAACCAAAAAAAGTTCGGTTCAGGTAAATAAAATGACGAGAACCACGATTGGTGTTCATTGTTTTTAATTCATTGAGTTTGGCATATTTTTGCCCAATATCGGCTATTTTTTGGAAGAAATTTTCATCAGAAAAATCAAAATTTTCCGAATTAAAAGGTTGGGTAAATAATTCTAACATTTCGTGGAATAGCGCGCTGAAAAACTGTTTTTCTTCTGCAGAATCATCATTTCTTAGGATTTCTAGCTCGTAGAGTTTTTGGCTGAAAAAATCTGGATTTTGAAGATTTTCTTTTTTTGCTAATTCGAAGTATGGTTCGTAAAAATCCATCGGAATTTCTTTGATGCATCCAAAATCAATCACCATTAAATCCTTTTCTTCTGAAACTAAAAAATTTCCCGGATGTGGATCTGCGTGAACTTGTTTCAGAATGTGCATTTGGTACATATAAAAATCCCAAAGTGTTTGCCCAATTTGGTTGAGATGAGATTGAGAATGTTTTTCTTTTATAAATTCTGAAAAATGTTTTCCTTGCATCCAATCCATTGTGATGATTTTCTCGCAGGAAAATTCTGGGTAGTAATTCGGAAATTTCAGGTTCGGAATATGCTCACAGTTTTTAGCGATGTTTTGGCTTCTTTCCAATTCTAAAATATAATTGGTTTCTTCGTACAATTTATCTTCCACTTCTTTGAAATACGCTTCTGAACCTTCTTTGCGGATGTTGAACATTTTCATGGCAATCGGTTTTACCAATTTCAAATCGCTAGAAATACTTTCTTGTACACCTGGATATTGTATTTTTACAGCAAATTCTTTTCCGTCGATTTTCGCTTTGTGAACCTGACCAATACTTGCTGCATTCACCGATTCTGGCGAAAATTCATCAAAAATATCTTCGGGATTTTTTCCGAAATATTTTCGAAACGTTTTCCGTACCAAAGCACCCGAAAGTGGCGGAACCGAAAACTGCGAAAGTGAGAATTTTTCGACGTATTGAGCCGGCATAATGTTTTTTTCCATACTCAACATTTGGGCAACTTTCAGGGCAGAACCTTTCAGTTCCTTCAAGCTGTCGTAGATGTCAGAAGCATTGTCTTCATGAAGAATTTTTTTGGCTTCGTCTTCGTCTTTGGTGATTTTGTTTCCGTAATATTTTAGGTAATTTACGCCCACTTTAGCACCGGCTTTCAATAAATTGGAAGCTCTTTCTATTTTACCAGTTGGGATTTTATCAAGCGTTTTCATTAGACATTAAATTTTTCTTTCCAAAGGAATTTTCCTAAATCCATTACTTTTTTTAATGGCTCATTATTAATGAATTCAAAACCAGTATCAATGGTTTTTTCGATGTACAAATCGGTTTTTTCGAAAGAAGGAGATTGATCTTTTTTCCAAAATTCTATAATAGATATGAAATGTAACCAAAGTGCTTCTTCTCTTGTTTTTTCATTGAAATTTTTGATAGATTGCTTTGCTTTTTCCAGAATTTCTACATTTTCAAAGGTTAATTGTTTTGTAAATTCTAAGAAACTTTTTCTAAGTTCTTGCAGAATTATCCATTCTTTTCTTTTGGTTTCACCTAATATCATCATAATTAAAGAACGATTCATGGTAAGATTTTCAAAAAAAACGAAGTGTAAATTCAAGAGTTTTTCTTTCGAAGTCATCTCGTTCCAATTTTCTGTTTGTTCACATAATTCTAGAGATTTGGTGAAGAAATGGTTGAGTATTTCTTTTTCAATTTGATCAAAACCAGAGAAGTACTGATAGAAATTTTCTTCTTCAAAATTATTTTCCTTAGCAAACAGATAAATATTTTTTGGTTTTTCTCCATTGCTTAATATATAATCACCGTAGAGTGATAACAGTTTTTCTTTGTTAATGTTCTCGTTTTTCATCATAGAAATTATTTATGACAAAAATAGTAAAATAATTTACTTTATAATAAAATAAAGTATAAATTTGTACTATCGTAACGATTTAAAATTTTATATAATGTTGAAACTACAAGCAGAAACCACATTGCCTACAGATTTTGGAAATTTCAAACTCTTGGCATTTTCTGAAAAGGAAGAAGATTGGATGCCACATTTGGCGCTAATCGCAGAGGGTACATAGTTAGGTACGGTAACTAATATCCGTATTCATTCTGAGTGCATCACAGGTGAGAT
>DDFD01000016.1 GCA_002337005.1 Flavobacteriales bacterium UBA1937
ATTTAATCCCGAAATGATTATTCCCTTGTTGAGCCAAGATACTTTGTCCACCACCCGTTTCTAATAAACCCTGAGCCAAAGTAATAGAAGCAGGTATTTTATATTTCTCCATTTCTTCTACTGCATAGTGTGCAAATTTTTGAATGTATTGGTCTTCTGTTTTCCAACCTTGTGCTTGGAAATTTGAAATCATTAGAATTGAAAATATTACAATTAGTTTCTTCATATTTTTGTGTCGTTCCTACGGAACTCAATTTTTATAAAACGTTTATTAAATTTCTATTTTTCTTTTTCAGCATTTCATTAGCACCAGCTATTCCTTGTAAACCGCCCGTATGAAAAGCTAAAATCTTACTATTTGCAGGGAAATAACCTTCTGCAATCATTTCAAAAATTTTCCTCAACATTTTTCCAGTATATACAGGTTCTAAAACAATACCAAAATATTGATAAAATTCATTAATAAAACGTACATTTTCGTCTGTTATTTTGCCAAAACCGCCATCTGAAGCATCTATCAAGGTAAAATTATCTTTTTTTGATAAATTTTTAATCCTATTTTCCAGAGAAATATCCTTCACTGCTTTGAAACCGATAACTTCCTGATGTGGCTGAGCAAACTTAGACAAACCAGACACTGTACCACCAGTGCCGACAGCGCTGCAAATATAATCAAAATCATTAGTTTCATCAGTGAGCATATATTGTATCCCTTCTACCGCATTTTCATTAGTGCCACCTTCTGGTACAACTAAACTTTCGGGAAATTCTTTTTGAAGTTCCTTCATCAATCTTTCTTTGTTTCGATAAGTTTCTCTGGTTACAAATCTGAAAGACATACCATTTTGATGAGCAGAAAAAAGAGTGGGGTTTTCTTGCCAAGAATTTTCTAATTCATTTCCTCTGATAATGCCAAGAGTTTTGATTCCGAATTCATTTCCCAAAGCAGCAGCGGCAGCAATATGATTAGAAAAAGCTCCGCCAAAGGTAATTATTTTCCTTTCCGAAACTTCTTTTTCTAGATATTTCTTAACATTATAAAACATTTTCCAATATTTATTGCCCGAAATTTCTGGGTGAGTAAGGTCTTCTCTTTTCATGAAAAGTCTCACCTTGCTCTCGATAGGAATTTCTACAATTGGAATTTTATGTTCTAAAAATTTCATCTTTGCAAAATTAGGCAATATGAATGAAAATGGGCACAGATTTAACGAGTATTAAGATTTCTTTAAGAGTTCTAAAAGAAAATAAACAACTTCGGGATGCCTAAAAAGACATCCCGAAGTTAAAAACTATAAGTAAAAATTCAAAGAAAATTTATTTTTTAACTGGCGGATAATTCGCCATCATTTCTGTTACAATTGCAGGGATTTGTTTTTGTTTAGATTTCGGAGAATCTACATTAATACCACTTCCTATACCTTGCCATACTAATTTATTGGTTTTAGCATCTACAATGTCTATAACTAGAGAACCACGGTTGTATTCTGTAGTCCAGGTTCTATTCATTCCCCAGCCCCAACCGTATGAACCTCCCCAACCCCACATTCCGTATGGTCTGTCATCTCTTATGTCTTCAATTTTTTTATGGGAAGCCTTCAAGTTAACAATTAAATCTGGAGTTTGTGATGCTGATAAACCTTTAGATTGTAAGCTTTTTGCAACTTCGTTCAGTACTCTATCTTTATCTAAATCATTGATTTTAAGATCATCAACTCTAAACTGATATGTTTTATAATCTGTAAAATGTGCGGTTTCAGCATAATCTGTTCTTACTTGAAATGGGCTACAAGAAGTAACCAAAAGCGCTGCTGATGCTGCTAAAAGTAAAAAATATCTTTTCATTTTTTATGATTTATTGGGTTCTTAATAATTTTTCTGAAGGTATCTGTTTTTTTATCATAACCGTAAGGACAATGTTTACAACCACTTTTACAACAATAACCACGTTTTAAGTGATATGCTTCTGTAAAAACACGATATCCTTGTTCGTTATAGTAATAATCTATGTTTTCTTTTAAATCTCCATCAAATTTCATTCCATAAAATTACAAATAAAAATTTTAACCTTTATTTATAAGTTATAACGTATAAATTCTATATTTGTTTTATGATTGTGCTTCAACTTATGTTTCTAAAAAAAACAAAAATTAACGGGATTACGCTTTTTCCGTTTATATTTCTTCGGGACAAAAGTTTAAAGAACAATAAAGTTCTGATGAATCACGAAAAAATACATATTTATCAACAATTAGAACTTCTCATTATCTTTTTTTATCTCTGGTATGTGGTAGAATATTATTATTGGTATATTAAACTTAAAGATAAAAATTTAGCTTACCATAATATCTGTTTCGAGCGCGAAGCTTATGCACAAGAACAAGACTTAAACTACCTAGAACACCGAAAAATCTGGAGTTTTTGGAAATATAAAATGTGAAAAAACGTGCAATAATGCACGTTTTAACTATATCAAAATTATTTTTCTGTAACTTCTAAAATAGGATTTCCTATGTTACCACTTGGATTTTCAATTTTAAGAATTTGAGCCAAAGTAGGTGCAATGTCTGTCATAAAATGAGGCTTATTGCTTTGTCCGTTTTTGATGCCTGTTCCCATAAAAATCAATGGAATATGAGAGTCATAAGAATTCCAAACACTGTGTGTGGTTCCTGTTTTAGAATACGGAGGAAGCATACCATCATGAGAAATTACTTGTATATCTCCGCTTCTTTGCCAGTTGTAGCCATTAATAATTCTAGTTTTAATTGGCTCTGGAATGCTGGCTTCTGCTACTTCATCTAAATCTACAGCATATAAAACGGTAGGATCTGCTTTTAATATTTTAAGCACTTCATCTTTTATTTTATCGGTATTTAGGTTTTTCTCTTTAATTAAGTTTTGGTTAAGATAAACTTGATAGTTATCTATTCCCCAAATCATTTTATCTTCTCCGAACTTCTCCTTTAACTTTGTATTTAATGTTTTTTCAAATTCCTCACCGAAAAATCCTGTTGCCATTTTATTGGCTTCCATATAACCTTCAGAATGTGCCGCTCCGTGGTCTGCTGTTAAGAAGACTAAATATTTGCCTTTACCTACTTTAGCATCAAGCATTTTGAAAAATGCAGCTAAATCTCTGTCTAATCTAAGATAAACATCTTCTACTTCTATAGAATTGGGACCAAACTTGTGCCCTGCATAATCTGTAGAAGCTATATTAATGGCCAAGAAATCTGTATCTGCATTTCTTCCCATATGATAACCATCAATGGCTGCTTCGGCAAATTTCAGAGTCAATGTGTTCCCGAAAGGAGTAGATCTGATATTATCTTTCTTTGCTTCGTAGTCTGCTGCCAGGTTACTGTAAGGGAAAGTTGGTGTTTTAGCACTACCTAATAAACCTTCCCATTTATTATTATCAGAAGTACTTTCAGTATATTGTTCTATTGGCAGAAGAGTATTCCAACCATTGGCTACTAGACTTTTAGGTAAATTCTTAGCATTAAAATCTTTAACCCAAGTTGGTAAATCATTCATATAATAAGAACTGGTGATAAAATCTCCTGAAGAATCATCAAACCAAAAAGCGCCTGTAGGATTATGACCTGCTGGCAAAATAGAAGCTCTATCTTTCAGTGAAACACCTACCACTTTTGAACGAAAATTGGTAGCAATTCCTAATTGGTCTGTAATAGTAGTGCTCCAAAGGTTTCTAGGCGAGTGCTGACCAATTTTAGCATTATTAGTGCCTACAGCTTGTACAGAGGTATCTGTAGTACAATATACGTTTTTACCTGTAGATTTATCCGTCCAATCATTACCTGCAATACCGTGAATAGAAGGTACAGAGCCCGTATAAACGCTGGTATGACCAAGAGCAGTAACTGTAGGGATATAAGGAATCATTACATTATTTAAGGAAAAACCTGTATTTAATAATCTTTTGAAACCTCCGTCTGTATATTTAGATTGATATCTGTAAAGATAATCCCAACGCATCTGGTCAATAACCAAACCTACTACTAATTTAGGTTTTTGGATAGTTTCTTGAGAAGGTTTTACATGCTTATGCACTTCAGATTTTTGCGCATAACCAGTTCCTACAGATAAAATTGCAATGGCTAATATTGTAATTTTTTTTAACATAGAATTTAATTTTGGTTGAGTATGGCAAATTTAATGGTTTTGTTTCGGAGGTTCATCACAAATAGTTTTAAATAATGTTAAATAAAACAAAAAAACGCACCTTTGTAGATGCGTTTATATTTTAAAGTCTTTAAAATTCTTAGAATTTCAAATCTCCATTTACTTCTCTTACCGCTGCTGCTGCAGTAGCAAATTTTTCTTTTTCGGCATCAGAAAGTTCAATTTCTACAATTTTTTCTACTCCATTTTTACCTATAATTGCAGGAACACCAAGACAGATATCAGATTGACCATATTCTCCATCTAGCATTAAAGAACAAGGAATCATTTTCTTTTGATCACAAGCAATCGCTTGAACCATTACAGAAACAGCAGCACCTGGTGCATACCAAGCAGAAGTTCCTAATAATTTAGTAAGAGTAGCTCCTCCTACTTTGGTTTCTTCTACTACATAAGCTTGTTGTTCTTCTGATAAGAAAGCAGTTACAGGAACTCCGTTTCTAGTAGCTTTTGATAATAATGGTAACATACCAGTATCACTATGTGCAGCGATTACCATTCCGTCAACATCAGAAATCGGAGCTTCTAGCGCTTCAGCCAATCTGTATTTGAATCTTGCTGAATCTAATGCACCTCCCATACCAATGATTTTATTTTTTGGTAAACCAGAAGTTTTATGTACTAAATAAGCCATCGTATCCATAGGATTAGATACTACAATGATGGTTACATTAGGAGAATGTTTCACTAAATTTTCGGTAACATCTTTTACAATACCAGCATTTATACCAATTAATTCTTCTCTAGTCATTCCTGGTTTTCTAGGAATACCAGAAGTGATAACCGCTACATCAGAACCAGCAGTTTTACTATAATCACCAGTAGTTCCTGTAATTTTAGTGTCAAAACCATTAAGAGATGCTGTCTGCATCAAATCCATTGCTTTACCTTCCGCGAAACCTTCTTTAATGTCAACTAAAACTACTTCTGAACAGAAGTTTTTCATTGCGATATACTCTGCGCAACTAGCACCTACTGCGCCTGCGCCTACTACGGTTACTTTCATACTTATTTTTTTAATATTTTATATTGTTTGTATTTTTTTAATGTAAAAAAAGAGAATCTCTGGTTCTCAAATTTTTGCACCTCAAATTTAATGAATCTTTAAAGATTGAACAATTTTATTCGTATGAAATAAATCTGTTTTAACAATATTTTATAAATAATGATAATAGATTTAAAAATTATCCTAAATCAACTTATAAATAGAATGCAATTACTAAATTTGTTTTTTATTAATTATTTATATGAAGAGTATTTTTTTGAAACATTTACACGAAGGATACACCAAAAGAAAATATGACCTCAACAAAAGCCGAATAGAAAAATTTATTGATGATTTTTTCAGATTTGTGTTTTTTTTGGAATTGCAAAGATGCAGTTCCGAAAATGAAATGAACAATAGATTGATTGGTTTCAAAAAAGATTTTACAGAAATTTTACAATCTGTATTTGACACTCCCGAAGAAGCAGTAAAAACTGCCGAATATTTTTTCGAAAAATTCCCAGAAGTATATGTTACCTTAGAAAAAGATGCAGAATTCTTATTACAAAATGATCCTGCCGCTACTTCGCTAGAAGAAATCACCTTCTCATATCCCGGATTTTATGCTACGGCAATCTACCGTTTTGCCCACGAATTATACTTAAAAAAAATTCCTATAATCCCTAGAATCTGGACGGAACTTGCCCACAGCAAAACTGGGATAGACATACATCCTGGTGCTACCATTGGTTCGCCGTTTTTTATAGACCACGGAACTGGTATTGTAATTGGTGAAACATCTTCCATAGGAAATTTTGTAAAATTTTATCAGGGAGTAACTCTAGGCGCGCTCTCCGTTTCTAAAGAAATTGCCAATACCAAAAGACACCCAACCATAGAAGACAATGTAGTGATTTATGCCAATGCCACTGTACTAGGCGGAGAAACTGTGATAGGAGAAGGTAGCATAATAGGAGGTAACGTATGGATTACCGAAAGTTTACCTGCCAATTCTGTAGTTTTTCATAAAGGTCAGGTTACTATTAAACAGAAATATCCTACGGAAGAGCCAATTAATTATTTTATTTAAAATTGATAGTTGTATTAAAAAGCCTTTCCAAAATTTTCTGGAAAGGCTTTTTAATTTTTTTCAACACCCCGACTTCGCTCCGCTCAGCCAACCATGTGAATTAATTAATTTTCTTCTTCGAAATAGAGAATATAATATTTCCCGTTTTCGTCTTGTCCTTGTTGAATTTTTTTTCGGTCGCCGTGTACGTAAATATGGAAATTCTTATCAAGTTTGATGATGCTTTTTAGCAAACGAGCATTTTTCTTTACTGCAGCATCATTAATTGCAAAATCATCAGACAGCACATAATCTCTTTCGTCTTCGTATTGCGTTTTAAAAGCATTAAAACTATTGATTACCTCATCATCTGCCAAAACTTCTCCAGCAAATTCTTCCATTTTAAATTCTTCTTTTTCTTTGAAAAAATTGAGTGATTTATTCAGCAAATCTACTTGATCTGCTCTAGAAATTTCAAATTCCTGAGGAAGCTGTTTGGTGATATATTCTTTGTAAAGGGTAAGTGTTTCTTGCGTTTCGAAATATTCGTCTTGACGCTGACGAACCTGCAAGAAATCGTCCATCCAATAACTGGTTTCTGCTCTAGAAGTACCATCAATAATAGAGATTAGATAACCTTGCTCTTTTGTGGTGTTGTAAATAATACAACCTTTATCTACTTTATTCAAGTTGATTCCTTGTAACGTTTCTAGTTCGAAATTCTCGTTTTTAGGAGAAACTTTCAGGAAAGTGTCTTTATTTTCAGATTTGAAAAGTCCGACTGCATCATATCTCTCCCCTTTTACAATTAAATCTTTGAAGTAGCAAACGTAGAATTCTCCTCCTTTGGTTCTAGGATTGGTAGAATGTTCGTAAAGGAGTTTTGCTAATTTTTTGGATTGGTTTTCTAGCAATTCTGGTTGTTCGAAAATCTCTGAAACGTAGGTATAAACCTCATTATTCTCAATATTAGAACTATGAAAAAACTCAAAAAATATTTCGGGTTTAAAATTTTTAAGGAAATAATCTTTAAGCATCTGTTTCATTTCTTCTTCCAAGAAAATTTCGGTATCGGATGTTACCAAAGCTTCCTGATGCGTTTGGTTTCCTACGTAATTGATGCAAAGGTGCTCTAGTGTAGTTTCTTCTGTGAAAATCATTTTGCGAAAATAATGATATTTTATAAATTATTTTTCTTGAATTTTCAATTAATTTCAAAAATAAATCCCAACTTTTCAGTCGGGATTAATATTTAAGTCATCAAAAATGATTACTTCACTTCTTCAAAATCTGCATCTTGTACATTGTCTCCAGAATTTGCTTGTGCTTGTTCTGGCTGTGATTGTGCTTCTTGAGTTGCTTTGTACAATTCTTCTGAAGCTGCCATCCAAGCTGCATCTAATGCTTCTAATTTTGTTTTGATAGCATCTGCATCTTTAGTTTCGTAAGCAGTTTTCAGTTCTGCGTGAGCTGCTTCGATTGCAGATTTTTTGTCGGCAGACAATTTTTCTCCAAATTCTTTCAATTGTTTTTCAGTTTGGAAAATCATGGTATCTGCTTTATTGATGGTTTCTACATCTTCTTTTCTCTTCGCATCAGCTGCTGCATTTTCTTCCGCTTCTTTTTTCATTCTTTCGATTTCAGCATCAGAAAGCCCAGAACTTGCTTGAATTTTAATAGACTGTTCTTTGCCAGTTCCTTTGTCTTTCGCAGAAACATGAAGAATACCATTGGCATCAATATCGAAAGTTACTTCAATTTGAGGAACTCCTCTTGGTGCAGGTGGAATATCAGTTAAATCAAATCTACCGATTTCTTTATTATCATTAAACATTGGTCTTTCACCTTGTCCTACTCTAATAGAAACCGCTGGTTGATTATCACTTGCTGTAGAGAAAACTTCAGATTTTTTGGTAGGAATCGTAGTGTTTGCCTCAATTAGTTTAGTGAAAACAGAACCCATAGTTTCAATTCCTAAAGAAAGCGGAGTTACGTCTAATAAAAGTACATCTTTTACATCACCTGTTAAAACTCCTCCTTGAATTGCAGCACCAATTGCTACTACTTCATCAGGATTTACACCTTTAGAAGGTGCTTTTCCGAAGAATTTTTCTACTGCTTCCTGAATTGCAGGAATTCTGGTAGAACCTCCAACTAAGATAATTTCGTCGATATCAGAAGTACTCATTCCTGCGTTGGCAAGAGCTGTTTTACATGGTTCAATAGTTCTTTCAATTAATCTGTGTGCTAATTGTTCGAATTTTGCTCTTGTTAAAGTTTTCACCAAGTGTTTTGGTCCAGTTGCAGTTGCAGTAATATATGGTAAGTTAATTTCAGTTTGAGTAGAAGAAGATAATTCTACTTTTGCTTTTTCTGCAGCTTCTTTTAAACGTTGAAGCGCAATAGCATCAGATTTAAGATCTACACCTTCTTCAGCTTTGAATTCATCTGCCATCCAATCGATGATTACATTATCAAAATCATCACCACCAAGGTGTGTATCACCATCAGTAGCTTTTACTTCGAAAGAAGCGTTACCATCTACTTCGTACATTTCTAGTACAGAAACGTCATGAGTACCACCTCCACAGTCGAAAACAACTACGTTTAAATCTTTTTTACCAACTTTATCCAATCCGTAAGCTAAAGCTGCAGCAGTAGGTTCGTTGATGATTCTTTCTACTTTAAGACCAGCAATTTCGCCAGCTTCTTTGGTAGCTTGTCTTTGTGCATCGTTAAAGTAAGCAGGAACAGTAATTACCGCTCTTGTAACTTCTTGCCCAAGGAAATCTTCAGCAGTTTTCTTCATTTTTTGAAGAATCATTGCCGAAATTTCTTGTGCTGTATATTCTCTATCGTCTATTTTTACTTTTACCGTATCATTTGGCCCTGCTACTACAGGATAAGGAACTCTAGAAATTTCTTCTTTATCTTTAGAGAACTGTGTCCCGATAAATCTTTTGATAGAGTAAACCGTTTTTGTAGGATTAGTAACTGCTTGTCTTTTAGCAGGATCTCCTACTTTTCTTTCGCCATCTTCTGCAAATGCTACGATAGATGGTGTAGTTCTTTTACCTTCTGCGTTTGCGATAACTACAGGATCTTTACCTTCCATTACTGCTACGCAAGAGTTGGTAGTACCTAAGTCTATTCCAATAATTTTACTCATAATATTTTTATTTTTTTTCTTTTAAATAATTTATTTTTCTTGAAATTCACTAATTCTGTACCAAGTCGAAAATTGTGACAAATTGACATTATCTATTTCAAAACTTGACAAGCTTACTTCTACGCACTGAAAAAAGCAAAAAAATATTAACAAAAATTTATTTTTGAGGGCGCATCATTTTAACTAAATTTGAAGTAAACTTCTAAATTTTATGCCACAATTTAATCCTAGAGATATTACTTGGCTCGGTTTTAACGCCAGAGTTTTACAAGAAGCAATGGACGAGACTGTTCCTTTACATTTAAGAATCAGATTCTTAGGAATATTCTCTAATAATTTAGACGAATTCTTCCGAGTGCGTGTTGCAGGTCTTAAACGGGCTTTAGAGCTCAAAGAAAAATTGGCAGTGGATACTTTTTTTGAAAGACCTCAGAAGATTCTTGACAAAATCAATAAAATTGTCATTGATCAACAAGAAGATTTCGATAAAACCTGGAAAAAAATTCAGGAAGAAATGGCAGAGCAGAAAATCTTCATCAAAACTCCAAAAAAACTTACCGAAAAACAAAAAGATTTTGCAAGAAAATATTTTGACGAAGAAGTAGAAAGCAATGTGATTCCTATTCTGCTTCACGACAATGTTCCGCTTCCTTACCTTAGAGAAAAAAGTCTTTATTTAGGAATTGCCATGCGCAGAAAAGACTGGCAATACACCACAAAATTTGCCATAATAGAAGTACCTGCAAAGTCTAATGGTAGATTTGTAATTCTGCCAACAGAAAATAATGACGAGACAGATATTATGCTTCTAGAAGACGTAATTGCGTTTAACCTTCCTCATATTTTCTCGTATTTTGGATATGATGAATTTAAGGCCAATGCTTTTAAAGTGACCAAAGATGCAGAATTTGACCTAGATAATGACATCAGAACCTCCTATGCAGAAAAAATAGAAAAAGGTATTAAATCTAGACGAAAAGGTAAACCTACAAGATTTGTTTTTGATAAAGATATGGATAAATCTTTGGTAGAATTTCTCATCAAAAAATTAGATTTAAGCAAAAAAGACAGCATTATTCCGGGACAAAAGATTCATAATTTCAGACATTTTATGGATTTTCCAGATGTTTTTAAAGAATATAAAAAACCGATAGAACGAACTTCTTTTCCACATCCTGAGTTTGACAATCAAGACAGAATTACAGATGTAATTACTAAAAAAGACGTTTTGCTTACCTTTCCTTATCATACGTTTAACCACGTTATCGACCTTTTGCGAGAAGCAGCAATGGACCCAGATGTGAAATCGATACAATTAACAGCATATCGATTGGCAAGTAATTCTAAAATTGTAAATGCCTTAATTAATGCTGTAAGAAACGGAAAAGAAGTCACTGTAATGCTAGAATTGCGAGCCAGATTTGATGAAGAAGCCAACCTAGAGTGGAAAGAACGCCTAGAGCTAGAAGGTGTAAAGGTCTTGGTAGGTTTACCTAATAAAAAAGTACACGCCAAACTCTGCGTCATCAAAAAACGAGTGAACAATAAAACCATCCAGTACGGTTTTGTAAGCACAGGAAACCTGAACGAAAAAACTGCAAAAATCTATGTAGATCATCTATTAATGACTTCGAACAGGGCAATAATGGCAGACATTAACAAAGTATTTACCCTTTTTAGAAAACCAAAATTAGATCCTGTAGTTGAGTTAAAATCTTGCAAAAATCTATTGGTCTGTCCACAATTTATGAGAGACAAAATTGTCTGGCATATAGACAAAGAAATAGAAGAAGCAAAAGCAGGAAGAAAATCTGAAATCATCATCAAAGTAAATTCTCTTTCGGACAAAGGCTTAATCAAAAAACTCTATGATGCAGCCGAAGCTGGCGTTACCATAAAAATGATTGTACGAGGAATTTATTGTGCCATAGAACAGAAAAATTTTAAGAAAAAAATACACGCCATCAGCATTGTAGATGAATATCTAGAACACGCCAGAGTAATGTATTTCTATAACAAAGGCAGCGAAGACATTTATATTTCTTCGGCCGATTGGATGACCAGAAATCTAGATTACAGAATAGAAGCGGCTGCCAAAATCACAAACAAATCCTTAAAAAAAGAATTAAAAGATTTACTAGAAATTCAGCTTAAAGGTAACGTAAAAGCCAGAATTCTAGACGAAAATCTGAGCAATAAATATGTGAAAAATGACAAAAAACCATTCCGAAGCCAAATAGAAACCTATAATTTTTTAAAAAAGAAAGCTGCGGAAAGTTGACTTGTTGTCAGAAGCCTGAAGATGGAAGTCAGAAGAAGAGTTCCGTAGGAACAAAACGTTTGTAGAAATAAATATCTTTACCAAAGAAAGTTCCGTAGGAACGACACAAAATATGAAACAACTAATTTTATTTTTTATCCTTTTTACTCATTTTCTTTTTTCGCAAAAAAAAGACACTTTAGTTTTAATAGAAAAACCAAAATTTGAAACTAAAAAATTAATTGTTCCATTATCATTAATGGCAACCGGAACTGCCGTTCTTTTGACAGAAAAAAGAGATGTGCCCGTTGTAGAAAACAAAAATTTCTTGGCTTTTGGTGGTTATTTCGAGGATTATGCACAGTTTTCACCACACCTTTCTGTTTATGTTTTTGAATGGGCAGGAATGAAACCAAAAACTGATTTCTGGAACAGAACCGCCATTTTGGCAAAATCAGAAATCATCACTTTTGGGAGTGTTTACTTATTGAAAAAAATCATCAAAGAACCGAGACCAGATGGAAGCAATGAATTTGGTTTTCCGAGCGGTCACGCTGCCAATGCATTTGCAGGTGCTACCCTACTTTCTATAGAATATGGCGAAAATTATCCTTGGGTTCCTTACGTTGCATACTCTGTAGCAAGTGGAGTTAGCGCATTAAGAATTGCTCACAACAAACATTATTGGAGCGATGTCATTTTCGGAGCAGGATTAGGTATTTTATCCACTAAAATTGCGTATTGGACACATCAATATCAATGGAATAAAAAATCTAAAAAAGACCAATTTACTATTTTATATAAAGAACATTTGTAATTTTATCACAAAAAGACAAGTGATTTTCATTTTTTAACAATACAATAGCATTTTTGTCATTTCGCAAAAAACCTAAAGCATTGAATTGAAGAGCTTAACCTATATTCCACTATTTAAAAAAATTTTGTTGAGATTTCTGTGGAATGACAAACTATACACAAAAAACTCAAGAAGTAATTTTTCCTGAGTTTATAATTGTATTCGATCTCCCAATTTAGCTTGCTTGATTTTTTCAATTATCTGAAGAGCATGCTCATAATCTCTTGATGCAATAATTATCTTATTTGGAGCATTTTTAATTCCATTTACAACAGCATAATTTCCTGCCATCATTTTTTGAATCTTTAATTCTCCTACTATTTTTGGAACCTTGAACTCCATCGCTATCATTAATTATAATTAAATCACTCCACCTTCTTCAAATCCAAATCTCCAAAGTCAAAAGAAAAATCGGTAACATCTGAAATCGGTCTCATTTTGGCAGAAACTGCTTTTCCGTTTTCGTCAAAAGTAAGAGTGAAAAATGCGTCTGCATCATAACTTCTATCATCCCATTTTATTACGAAAGTATCTCTAGAATAAGGCAAAACTTCGCCCTTTAACCTTTCAGAAGATTTGCACAAAATCCTGAATCCTTTCTTTTCCTTAGAAATTACTACATCTCCAAACCAAACATCTCTATACGTTCCTAAAAATTGTTCAGGTGCTAATTTTGCACTTCTATCTTTTTGATAAGCCAAAACTTTAGCATAAGTATCTGCTTTTTCTTTATCGTATTGCTCGTTTCCTTTGGTATATCTTTCGGCGTAAGTTTTTAACCAATCTCTTCCTTCAATTCCCAAAGAAAAATCTTTCAAAGTATTGGTAATCGTATTAAAAGCAAAACCTTGTTGCTGATTGGTCAATACCACTATTCCTAAATTCATATCTGGAATCAACGTAAACTGTGTAACTGTGCCAATTAAACCACCTGTATGCTGAATTTGACGATGACCTTTGACATCAGAAATAAACCAACCGAGACCGTAACCATTAAATTTAGTATCATAAGGATTTTGGGCAGCTACAGGAATTGGTTGCTGAATTTGCCACAAAATATTTGCATTTTTCTCTGAAACCAAACGTTTCCCATCTTTGGTAACGAAGCCATTCATTAAGAAATTTGCCCAAGTTGTCATATCTGTAATATTGCTCAAAATTCCACCTGCTGGATTGGCAGTTTCGTTCCAATCGTGAGGAACAGCAATGGCTTTTCCGTCAACTGGAGCATGAGCATCAATTTTATTTTCTACAGATTTTGCTCGGTTATAACTTCCGAAACTAGAGGTCATTCCTACTGGTTTCATTATTCTTTCTTCGATAAATTCTGCCCATGATTTCCCTGAAATTTTATGAATAATTTCACCTGCCACAATAAACATAATATTGTTATAATCCATTGTATTTCTGAAAGAATGCGCTGGTTTTAAATAACGAACATTGTGAATGAGTTGTTCTGAAGAAATATTTCCTCCATCAGGAAAAAACATTAAATCTCCTTGTCCTAATCCAAGTCCAGCTCTATGCGTCACCAAATCTTTGATGGTGATTTCTCTGGTTACATAATCGTCATACATTTTAAAATCTGGTAAAAATTTGGTCACTTTATCGTCCCAGTTTAGTTTTCCTTCGTCTGCCAAAATCGCTAAAGCAGTGCAAGTAAAACCTTTGGAATTAGAAGCAATGCCCACCAAAGTTTCTGGTGTCATTGGTAATTTAGAATTGAGTGAGCGTACTCCGAAACCTTTAGAATAAATAACTTTTCCGTCTTTTATTACACCAACTGACATTCCCGGAACATCAAAAGTGGTGATGGTTTTTTGGATGAGTTCATCTAATTTTTGTTCTGAAATTTGACTAAAAAAGAACAATGAACAAAGAGTAAAGAATAAAGAAAATGATTTTTTCATACTGAATTTCTTGAATTTCTGTAAAGATAAGATTTTTTGTAAATTTGAGTAAATTATCAGCCAATGAAAATCTCCTATTTCCTTCCAATCCTACTTCTAACGATTGCATCTTGCTCCAAAAAACAAGAAGAAAAAATAGATGTACTCAAAAATTCCATTAATTCAAATGAAAATTCTACTGATAGATTCTTCCCGAAAGAAAAAACAGTGGAAAAATTTGATACTTTAATTATTGATAAAAATCTAGAAATTGGCATTACCAAATCTTATTTAGATAGTTTTGTAACCAATGAATTTGAGGATGAAGGTAAAAAACTGGTGGATAAATACAGAGACGCTGAAATTTCGTTGAAAATAAAACAAGGCAACAAAATTATTTTAAACACTTTATTTAGAAAAGAAAATTTTAACAATTACATTGATAAAAATTTTCAAAAAATTGCAGTTTTCCAAGGCTATTGGTTAGATGAAATTGACAATGAAAAAATTCAATTTTTCGGAACGATTTCAAAACCTGAAACAGATTGGGCATTTGATTTTCGTCATAAGTTTTATTTCAAAAACAAATCTTTAAAAACCGAAATTGTAGAAGAAACCGAATAATAATTCAATAAAAAACTCGCAGATTTAGCAGATTAAACAAATAAAAATCAGTAAAATCAACTAAATCCGCGAGAAAAATAAATTTTTAAGAATTCTATTTCATTGCTTTTTCGTAGTAATCTGAAACCACGTTCCAATCAATTACATTAAAGAAAGCATCTATATAATCTGCTCTTTTGTTTTGATATTTCAAATAATAAGCGTGTTCCCAAACATCCATTGCCAAAATCGGATTTCCTGAAATAGACATTCCTGGCATTAATGGATTATCTTGGTTTGCTGTACTTCCTACTTTCAATTTCCCTGAAGAATCTGTTACCAACCAAGCCCAACCAGAACCAAATTGCTTAGCTCCCGCATCAGAAAACTGCTTTTTGAAATTTTCGAAACTACCGAAATCTCTATTGATGGCATCTGCTAATTTTCCATTGGGTTTTCCTGTTGCATTAGGTGTCATTAATTCAAAATACAAATTGTGATTGTAATAACCACCTGCATTATTTCTAAGCATTGCATTGCTAGTGTCAAGCGTTTTCAGCAATTGCTCGATTGTCATATTAGCTTGCGGTTTTCCTTCTACAGCTTTGTTTAAATTATTAAGATAACCAATATAGTGCTTAGAAAAATGTACATACATTGTCTTAGCATCTATATATTTAGAAAATGCATCATAATTATGCTTCAATGTTTTAATCTTGAAAGCTCCATCGTTTGCAGTAACATCAGACGGTTTTCCAAAATCTGTAGATTCTACTTTTACGGCAGATTGTGCGGTATTCCCTACCACTGCTACACAAGAAGTTACCGCCGAAAAAGCAACTGCAACAAGTGATAACTGAACTAATTTTTTCATATAAAGTCAATTTTATTTTTAAAGGTTATATGTAATTGCTTACGCTTTAATTGAATTTTGTCAAATTTAAACAAAAACCATTTCTCAACCTTGTAATTTTCATTAACAAAATCTATGATTTGGTTTGATATATTTATTTTAAAGTTAAGCACTCTCCCATTCTACAGTTTTCCCACGCTACAACTCATACTTTGTACTTTTAACTTTACCCTTAATACTTATAAAAATATTACCTTTGCATAAAGTAAAAGTAAAATGGAAAGTAAAAAAGAATTCTTCTTAGAATGTTATAAACTCGGGATTATAAAATTCGGTAGATTTACCTTAAAATCTGGCATCGAAAGTCCTTTTTATGTAGATTTAAGACCATTAGCTTCCGAACCAAAAATCTTAAAGCATCTTGCCAATTATCTTCTAGAAATGCTTCCTTTGGACAATTTTGATGTCATTTGTGGCGTTCCTTATGCTGCATTACCAATGGCAACTGCCATGTCTCTAGAAAGTTATATTCCGTTGATTATCAAAAGAAAAGAAGCTAAAGAATATGGCACCAAAAAATTGATTGAAGGAATTTATAAATCTGGACAAAACTGCCTTCTCGTAGAAGATGTTATTACCTCCGGAAAATCATTGGTAGAAACCATCTCCGAAGTAGAAAACGAAGGCTTAAAAGTTTCTGATATTGTGGTGGTTCTAGACCGTGAACAAGGCGGAAAACAACTTTTACAAGACAAAGGGTACAACGTACATACCCTTTTCAGCATTTCTGAAGTAGTAGAAATCCTAAAAGAAGTAGATCATCTTACAGATGAAGAAGTTTCTAGAATTAATGAATTTATCGCTGGAAACAAAATAGAATTCAAAGAAGAAAAAAGACTTTCTTACGAACAAAAATTAAGTAAAAATGAGCATTCTATTAGTAAAAAATTATTAGAAATTGCTATTGAAAAAAAATCTAACCTTATTGCTTCTGCAGACGTTACCACGACAAAAGAATTGCTAGAACTGGCTGAAAAAGTAGGACCACATATCGTGGCGCTGAAAACACATATTGATATTATCTCTGATTTTGATAGTGATAAAACCATACTTCCACTGAAAGATTTGGCTACAAAACACAATTTTCTTTTGATGGAAGACCGTAAATTTGGAGATATTGGCAACACTCAAGAATTGCAATACAGAGGCGGAAAGTATAAAATTTCGCATTGGGCAGATTTGGTCACTTCTCACGTGATTGCAGGCTACCAAAGTCTAGATTGTTTTATGAATTCTGGTGTAATTGCCATACTTTCCATGTCTTCTAAAGGTGCACTTACAGACCAAAACTACCGAACAGAAGCCTTAAAAATTGTAGAAACCCATCCTAATATTGTGGGATGTGTGGCTCAAAACAAAGTTCCAGAAAATGTTTTGCATTTTACACCAGGTGTTAATTTAGCAGACAAAGGTGATGCTAAAGGTCAACAATACAATACACCAGAACACGTATTCAAAAATTTACATACTGATTTTGTGATTGTAGGACGCGGAATTTACAAATCTGAAGATGCCGAAAAATCTGCAAAACTATACAAATTAGAATCTTGGAACGCTTATCTTAAATCTTTATAAAAAATGAAACAAAAGAAAATCATTACCCAACAATATTCTAATTTAGAAGAAAAACTCAATGTTTGGTCTCACGCTTTTGGTATATTTTTAAGTGTGATTGCATTGGTTTTATTGATGACAAAAGCAGTGGAAAAAGGAAACATTTGGATGATGATTAGCTTCCCTATTTTTGGGGTAAGCCTCATTTTGCTTTATTTGGCTTCTACACTGTATCATTCTGCAAAAGACCCTAGCAAAAGATTCAAATTAAAAATTTTCGACCACGCTGCTATTTATGTATTGATTGCTGGGAGCTACACTCCTTTTACATTGGTGAGTTTAAATGGTGAGACTGGTTGGTTTATATTTTCTATCGTTTGGATTTTGGCATTTACAGGAATTATTTTAAAACTGTTTTTTACAGGAAGATTCAAGGTGCTTTCCACCGCAATGTATGTTTTAATGGGCTGGCTTATTATTTTTTATTTCAAAGAATTAACGGCGAATTTACATTCTGACGGTGTTTTTTACCTAATTTTGGGTGGTGTTTTTTACACCATTGGTGCAGTTTTATACAGTATTAAAAAGATAAAATTCAATCACGCTATTTTTCACGTTTTTGTTTTGGGCGGCAGTTTCTGTCATTTTTTATCGGTTTATTTATATATTTAATTTTTTTGTTTTGAGTAATTTAATCTTACTTTTCGTTTGTCTTTTTATTGGAATCTTTTTGAAAAAAGCCAAAGCAATTCCAGAAAATTTTCATACTTCACTTAATGCATTTGTAATTTACATTTCACTCTCTGCACTATCGTTTTATTACATTTCTAAAGTTCATATCAGCAGTAAAGTTTTATTTCCTATGGCTGTTTCTTGGATAGGAATCTTACTTGCCATTTTATTTTTTGTGATTTTGGGTAAGATTTTCAGTTGGAAACATTCTATAATTGGCGCACTAATTATGTGTGCAGGTTTTGGGAACACCTCTTTTGTTGGGATTCCTGTAATACAAGCACTCTATGGTGAAGAAGGTATAAAAACCGTAATGTTGGTAGATCAGCCCAATTTGGTGGCTCTATTTACCGTCGGAATTTTGGTTACAAACTACTATTCTGGGAAAAAAGATTCTATATTAAATAATATCAAAAAAATATTTAAAACGCCTCCTTTTATTGCTTTTTTAGCAGCATTAGTTGTGAATTTTTTCTCTATAGAAATCCCGAAAGATATAGACGATGTCTTCTTTAAACTAGCTTCTACGACTGTTCCATTGGCTTTAATTTCTGTAGGAAGCCAAATGCAATGGAAAAAACTAGAGCCAAAAGAAAATTTTTATCTTTTTTGGGGATTACTTTTTAAACTCATTATACATCCTTTCATCATTTTAATCATTTACAAATTTCTTTTCCAACAGAGTGGCGAGATGATTGAGATTTCTATCTTAGAAGCAGCAATGGCACCTATGATTACGGCAGCTATTATAGCAGCATCTCACAATTTAGAACCTAAACTTTGTAATTTAATTGTGGCGATAGGGATTCCTGTTTCGTTTATTAGCTTGGCTGCTTGGTATTTCATTTTGCAAATTTTGTAAATTTTTGATTAAAAAATCAATCTAAACTTCTAAAATTGACTGGCGAAAAAGTAAACCTTGCCGTATTTATTTTTTCTGAATTCACTTCTAATTTATACCACGGCGAAATGTTTTCATCAAAAGGATTTTTAAGCAAATGAATACTTTGTGCTGGTGTAAAGCCCTCACTCAAAAGGAATAGCCTTTCTCCTTTTTTGTTTTCGCAAGTTCCCGCTATAAAAACCACATGCCCAGGACTTCCAGGGATAATGAGAATATCACCAGTTTTCAAATTTTTAGTAGAATCTACAGGTTCAGTTTCTCTAGTCAATGAAATTGTTCCTGCATAATTGTATATCAAATCTAGATAATTTCTAAAATTTTGGTAAGAATCATCATACGCTGCAGTCTTTCTATAATTTACAGAATTACCATTAACATAAGCTCTGAAACCATCTCTGTAATCAGACCATTTTACTAAATCTCCGTTGGTAAAATGAAAAGCAATTTCGTCTCTTCGGTTCTGCTTCCAAAGAAATTCTGCATATAACCGAATAACCGAATCTGCGCATTGTTGCAGGTCTTTTTCGCCAGTGTCTATATCATAAACTGCCTCGTGTAGATATTGCGTAGCGATAGGAGTTCCGTCATATTTTAAAATCTCCGAACCATATTTTCTCAATGGAAAATCCAATAAAAAAGCACCGAAAGAATTTGGCTTTTCTAAAGCCCATTCAAAATTTTCTGGTGGCAAAACCCTTGTTTTTACCGTATTACTTTCTTTTGAAATTAGAGATTTAGAAGGTGATAGTTCATTATCATCTAGTATAACTTTACCTTTTTCTTGACTATTATTACAACCCATGAAAGTCCAAAAAATAATCATTACAAAAATTCGTTTTAACATTTGGATTAAATTAAAGTGGTAAAGCTCTTGTCTCATCATAGAATTCAATGTTAAAAAGTGTATATCCTATAATTATTTTATGATTAATTGTAAAATAATTTAATTGTTTCTCTTTATATTTGGGTGTATAAAAATTATGACGAAAAAAATAGTAATTTTATTGTGCATGGTAGTTAATCTTTTTGCCTTCGGACAAAAAGATTCTATTTATATACAAGCTGATTTATCTGCAAGAATACTGCACGTAAAACAGAAAATTGTATATCACAATTCATCTCAAAAATACCTTTCGGAAATCAAATTACTTAATCTGGCAGCAGCCTACCAGAATAGACAAACGCGCCTCCTAAAAAGAAAACTTGAAGACCAAAAAACCGACCTCTATTATGCTAAAAAAGACGAGGAAGGTCAACTGCTCTATCTGGTGGTAAACAATACACCTATTACAAAAAATTTGCAAGAAGAAAACATCTATATTTCTCTAGAAAAGACATTAAAAACCAATGAAACTACTAATCTATCGCTAGAATATTCCATCAAAATTCCCGATGCTAAATTTACAGGATATGGTGCTGGAAATGATAGTTATCTGCTGAAAAATTTTTTCTTAGTACCAGATAGTTTTGATAAAGAAAATGCCACCAATAAGCATTTTATAGACATAGAAGAGAATTACAATACCAATACATTTTATAAAATAGATTTTAGCACATCTACATACAATATCCAAAGTAATTTGCCAGAAATTTCTCCCAAAGTTTTCTCAGGTGTTATTAATGATGATGTAGAAATATATCTTTCAGCGATTAAAAATTTCCAATTAAAAACCGAGATTGAGGGCAAGAAATATCTGTTAGATTTCGGATACGAAGTGCCAGAAGATGACCAAAAAAACATGGAGTTTTATATTCCACTTCAATTAAAATTTTTGAAAGATAAAATTGGTTTCTTGCCTGATAAAATATTTATAAGCCAAGTTTCTAAAAAGAAAAATGATTTTTTCGGGAATGATGATATTAAATTCTGGAAATATAAACTTCAACTTTTCTCTGATGCAGAAAAGATTGATATGGATTATTTCAGCATTATAAGTCAGGAGGTTGCAGACCAATTATTTAGCTCAAACAAAAAAGAAAATCACTGGATAAGTAATGGTCTTAAAACCTATTGGGAAATACAATACTTAGAAAAATTTTACAAAGATTATAAGCTCTTAGGAAATCTAATTGATTATAAAATTTTGGGAATAAAACCTCTAAAATACTCTTTCGTGTCTAAACTTAACCTTAATGAAAGATATGGTCTTGCTTATCAATACATTATGATGCAAAATTTAGATCAAAAAATAGATGAAAATCTACAACAATTGAGTAATTTCAATGAAATTGCCATCAGTAAATTTGAAACAGGAACGCTCTTCAATTTTGTGTCAGAAAAAATGGGTAAAGAGAATTTTGAGAATTTCGTAAAAGAATATATTTCAAAATATAAAAATGAACAACTAGATAAAGAAGAATTTCTAAATGAACTTGCTATAAAATCGGGTTATTCTTCTGCTTTTATGGGAAATTACATTCAGCACAAAATGAGAGTTAATTTCAACTTGAAATCTTTTGAAAGAAATGACAATCAATTACATATAAAAGTCTCTAAAAATACAACAGAAAACATTCCGTTTAAACTAAATGTTCTAGATGCAAACGGTAATGAAAAAACATATTGGTATGATACGAACGATAAGAAGGGAGAAAGCACCTATGTAATTCCTGATACTGATGTTGAGAAAATTACTATTAATAGCAACTATGCTTTTCCAGAAAATAATTTTAGGGATAATTACCTCTATACCAAAGGTTTTTTCAGTAATACCAAAAAGATAAAATTTAAACTTTTTACAGATAAACCTAACCCTGAATACAATGAAATTTTCTATACTCCAAAATTAAATTGGAACAATTATGATAAATTCTTACTTGGGATAAAATTTCACAACAAGTCTATCATAGAAACACCTTTTCAGTATGCTGTATTACCTTATTATAGCACTGGAACAGGAAAATTGGTAGGAAGCACAATGGCATCTTACAGAATACAACCAGCCGAAAGTTTCTATAGAAGCATTACTCTATCTGCTTCTGCTGCTGTTTTTCATTACGATTATGATTTAACATATAAAAGATTTGGCGCAAGTGCTACTATGGCGCTTAATAAAAACCCGAGAAGTCAGATTGGCAGAAATTTAATAGTTTCTTATAACCATTTTGATAGAGAACTAAGTGAAGCTATGCAACTGAAAAATGATTATTCTAAATACAATATTTGGAATTTTGGCTTCATCTATTCTGAAAACAATGTAATTTTAGAAAAATATCTTTTCAGTAACTTTCAGGTAATGGAAGATTATCAAAAATTAACTGCCGAAAGCTTCTACCGCTGGGAATATGCTCAGAATAAAAAACTAAGTTTAAGATTTTTTGGAGGTTTGTTCATCAATAACCAAACAAGAAACAACACTTTTAATCTTGGGATTTCTAGAGTTTCTAATTACTCGTTTTCGTATAATTTATTAGCTCAGAGTGCTTCTTCAGGTATTCTCTCTCAGCAGTTTGTAATAGCTGAAGGTGGTTTTAAATCTTTTATTAATGGTACAGTAAATCAGTGGTTGATTTCTAGCAATGTAGATGCACACGTTTGGAAAATGTTTAATGTTTACGCAGATGCTGGTCTTTATAAAAATAAAACGCATGACCCTAAATTTATTTGGGATAGCGGAATAAAACTAAAAGTAGTTCCTGATTTTCTAGAAATCTATTTCCCTGTGCAATCATCATTAGGTTTTGAGCCAAAATTTAAAGACTATGCAAGTAGAATAAGATACACGTTGAATTTCAACCTTGGCGCTGTAGTAGGATATTTCAGAAGAGGTTGGTTTTAAAATAAAAAAGGTTGCCAATAAAGCAACCTTTAATTATATAACTAATAATTTTTAGATTATTGTTTGATGATTTTTTGTGAAACAGTTTCACCATTTACATCACCTTTAACAATATATATTCCTTTTGATAAAGAAGATACATTTAAAGAAGATCCATTTTCTACAGATGCAGATTTTACAACTTGTCCATTTAGATTAACAACTTGTACATTAGCTTTAGCTCCAAAGGTTACCACATCTTTTACTATAGTATTTTTCACTAAATTAATTTTTGATTTGTTAACATCTCCTACAGCTAATGAAGCTTTATTTTCTGGAGTTGGAGCTTTTGCTTCAAAATCATTTGCATTGTTATTCGTATCTGCTAGCGGTAATTTTCTTTGAGCAGATTTAGTAGCATCTAATGCTGGTGCAGCTCCTGTTCCTTCATATGTAGTTGCTGTTCCGTAACCTACATAATCCAAAACACCTGAAGAAGCAGGACCAGTTGCTTGAACTGCAGCTCCTGAAGTACCTTGTACTAAGGCTACTTTACCATTAGAGGCAGACATATTATATCCTCCAGCAAAAACCTGTCCGTCAGAAAACCTAGTATTATTAACTACTTGATAATCTGCTGTTGGCAGCGCAGCACCAGTAGTATTGGCAGTACTTGGAACCATTTCTATTAAATATTTCTGTCCTGGTGATAATGTTATTGATGGAAGAACATTATAACTATTAAAAGTACCAGATGCAGAAGCATACTGAATCGATGCATTATTAAGAGTTTGAGTTGTTGATCCAATATTAACCAATTCTACATAATCATTAATATAAACAGCAGTTCCGCCGCCACCGCCGCCATAAACTTCATTTATTACAATCTGTGCATTAGCCGAAATTCCTAACGCGACAAAACTTAAAAGAGTAAAAATTTTTTTCATAAGGTAATTTTTTATTATACTATTATAGTCTTCAAAATTACGAAGTTTTTTTTAATCTCTATCTAAATTACAAGAATTTAACACTCTATATTTTTGAAACAAAAAAACCAGATGCAAATGCATCTGGCTTATAAATTTTATAAATTTTTATTTTTTAATAATTTTCTGAGATACCTTTTCTCCATTTAATTCTGCAGTAACCACATAATTACCTTTTGGTAAAGAAGCTACATCTAAGTTAGAATTTGTAGCAGATATAGTTGCAGATTTTACCAATTGACCAGAAACGTTATATACTTTTACAGTAGCTGTCCCTTTAGTTTGGAAAGATAATGCATTATCTACAACTGTATTCTTAAGGAAAATGTTTTTTGTTTTTGAAATATCTCCTACTGATAGTGTAGAAGTTGTCCAAGAAATATCATCTAAAACAATTTGTCTTGTTCCAGTAGATTTAAACTCTATTAATACATCACCAGCCACATTAGCAGTAACTGTTCTTGTATAAGTTGTAGCCATTGCAGCCAAAGTATAAGTTTCTAATTTTGTTCCGTTAACCCAAACTTCTACAGTACGATTTGCAGCAGTGCCTCCTGTAAAATATGAACGTACAGAGTAAGTTAGTGTCCCAACTCCGTTCACTCCAGAATTAGCTTTAACAAATCTAGTCCCAGTATCTTTTAGACCAATAGATGTTGTATTTATTGCATCAGTTCCTGTAGCTTTCCTACCTTGACCATAAGTCCATACTACGCTATTATCACCTGTAAATGATCCATCACTATATGCACTTGCAGATGCATTTAAATTAGTAAATGATTCGCTACCTTGTGCAAAAAATACACCAGTGAAAACCATTGTTGTCAAAAAAGTAAAAATTTTTTTCATAAGTCTTTAATTTTAAATTATTTTATTCTTAACATCAAAAGTACAAAGTTTTTAAACAAAATATTAATTTTTTCATTAAATTATCATTAATTATTTATCCACAATAATCATCATTTTTTTTAGTTACTTTTACAGTTGGTATCTCTACACTATGGGGTGAGAAATTTATTAATCTTTTTTACACTATTTTTCTGTGTTTTTCAAGGAAAAGCACAAATTTTTACGTGGAAAAACCCCAACTTACCAAAAAAAGATTCCCTAAAAACAGATTCTATCTACATTAAAAAATTCAATTCTGAATTTTTCAAAAAAGATACCACCAATTTTACCATCAGAGAGAAGAAAATCCTCTATGATGAAGGTATATTAGTAAAGAAAAATTCTCGTTCTCAAATTCTGGGCGACCTCAATGCGAAAGGCTCTATCATCAGAGGAATTACTTTCGGGAACAATCAAGGGCAATCTGTGCAATCTTCTATGGATATGCAAATTGCAGGAAAACTAAGCAAAGATGTTACTATTCTCGCCAGTATTTCAGACCATAATCTCCCAATTCAAGCTGATGGTTACACCCAAACTTTGCAAGAATTTGACAAAATTTACCTTCAACTCAACATTAAAGAAAAAAATATTTTACGAGCAGGACATCTTGATTTACAAGACAACCAAACTTATTTCGGAAGGTATCAAAGGCGAAGTATGGGATTGCAATTTCAAACCAATTTTGGAAATGATAACAAAACTTTTCTAGATTTTTCGGCGGGAGTTGCAAGAAGCGAATTTAATAGAATTCGTTTTCAAGGGGTGGAAGGAAACCAAGGCCCTTATCGTTTAAATGGAAAAAACGGAGAAAATTTCATTACTATTTTGAGTGGTTCTGAACAGGTTTTTATTGATGGGATTCTCATGAAACGTGGCGAAAACCAAGATTATATCATTAATTACAACACAGGAGAAATTACTTTCACGAGCTTTAGACCTATTTTTAAACAGAATTTCATTACTATTTCTTACAATTATACCAACCGAAATTACAACCGTTTTATCGTGACTTCTTCGGTGAAACATCAAACTGAAAAGCTGAAACTTTCTTTCGATGTTTTTATGGAAAACGACAATAAAAACGCTCCACTTTCTCTGAATTTATCCAAAGAAGACGAGCAAATTCTAGCCAATGCAGGAAACAATCAAGATTTAATGTACGCTCCTTCTGCGGTAGTTACAGAATATGATGTGAACAAAATTCTCTACAAATTGGTGCAAAATCCACAAGGAAATTATTATGAATTTTCTACTGATAAAACCGAAACTTTGTACAATGTTTCTTTCACCTATTTTGGTACAGGAAAAGGTGATTACAAACTAAAACAAAGCACCAATAATGGTAGAGTTTTTGAATTTGCAGGCACTGGAAATGGTGATTATTCTGCTCTTAGAAAATTACCATCACCGCAGAAAACACAGGTTTTTTCTACTTCTGCGGAATATACTTTTAACAAAGGAAAAATCGGCGGAGATTTTTCTTTGAGCAATTATGATTTGAATTTATTTTCTTCAAAAAACAATGACCAAAATATAGGTTTTGCAGGAAGAATTTTCGGAAATAAAGTTTTTACTAAAAACAATTGGAAAGGAACAGTTGGCGCAGAATTTCAGAGAATTTCTTCGCAGTTTCATATTTTAGATAGGATAAATGATGTAGAATTTTCTCGAGATTTTAATTTAACTCAAGAATTTAGTCAAATTACTCAAAATAGATTGATTTTCAGTGTTGCAAACCAATGGAAAAACACTAATTTTATTAATTACAAACTGAATTACCTCAACGAAAAACAAAATTACAACGGTTTCAAAAACGATTTAGATTTTAAATTTTTGAAAAAAAATACAGAAACCAAAGGAAATCTATCTTATTTGAAAACGACTTCGGATTTTCAAGACACTCAATTCTCCAGAGGAAATGTTTCCACTGAAATTTTAGGCAAAAAAGGAAGTTGGAGTTTTGGTGGAAGTTTTGAACATAACGTGAAGAATTTTAACCAAACCAAAACGTTAGATGTCACCAGTTTTTCTTGGAAAGAAGTTTTTGTTCAAAAGAAAATAGGCGACAGTTTGCGCACCAAATTATTAGCAAAATCTTACTTCAGAACCAATGATTCTGTACGTGATAATTCTTTGAAAAAAATGAATAACATTCTCGGTTTGATGCTCGAAAGTCAATTCATTAGAACCGAAAAAACACAACTTTCAACGCTCGTTCATTACCGAAAATTTTTCTACGAAAATGAATTAAAAACGCAATTTAATTCTGATTTTGTAATTGGAAACATTCAATATAATCAACAATTTTTAAAAAATGGAATGCGTTTGCAAGCGTTTTACGAACTCGGAAACGGACAAGAAGCGCAGCGAGAATTTCAGTATTTAAAAGTAACAGACGGACAAGGAATTTATAAATGGACGGATTATAACGGCGATGGAATACAGCAATTAGACGAGTTTGAAATTGCAGAATATGCTGATTTGGCGCAGTACATCAGAGTTTACACCAATACCGTGAAATACATTCCTTCCAACAAAAATAAGTTGCAACTTTCGCTTTTTGTGAATCCTTCGATTGTTTTTAGTTCAGAAAATCAGTTTTTAAAACGTTGGAATTTTAATGTTTCGCTCAATGCTCAAAATTCGTTTTATAAAGAAGACAAAGTTTTAGAATTTAATCCATTTAAAACTGAAAATAATCAGATTTTAAAAAATCAAAATTTATTGTTTTCTGTACTTTTTAATTCTACAGAAAAATCTGGTTGGAACGGAAATTATCGTTTCATCGACAATCAAAATTTAGTCAATGCCAATTTCAGCATCGAAAAGAAAAATACACAAACTCACTTGGTGAATTTTGGCTATTGGTTTAATAAAAACTTGAGAGCAGATTGGGAAAATCAATTACAAAATTACCAATCTTCGTCTCAATTATTCAGCACAAGAGACTATAAATTAAACATTTACGAAACCAAGCCAAAATTGATTTACAAACTTTCGGAAAGCATACAAACCGAAATTTCTGCCGCTTATAAAATAAAAGACAGAAAGGATGGAGACGAATTTCTAAAAACTTTCGACACTACTGGAACTTTACAATGGGAAAAGAAGAAAACGTCAATCCGAGGAAATTTCAGTTTTATCAATAACAATTTCACAGGAAATGCTTTCAGCATTGTAGGAAATCAAATGTTAGACGGTTTAAAACCTGGTAAAAACCAAGTTTGGAGTGTGATTTTGCAACAAGCATTGAACTCATTCCTTCAACTCAATGTAAATTATGAAGGTAGAAATTCTGGCGATAGAACAATTCACATTGGAAGTGTGCAAGTTAGGGCATCGTTTTAGATTTGTAAAACTGTGAAATCGTGAAATTGTGAAACTGTAAAGTTGTGAAATCGTTAAACTGTGAAGTTGTGAAACATTAAATAATAATCATAAAAACTATAACTATGTACACATTTTATTTTGAGAAATTAGAAGTATGGCAAAATGCTAGAAAATTGGTAAAAGAAATTTATAAAATTTCAATGAACTTTCCCAATGAAGAAAGATTTGGAATTACAAATCAAATAAGACGAGCATCAACAAGCATTACTGCAAATATTGCTGAAGGTGTTTCAAGAAATACAAATAAAGACAAATCAAAATTTATAAATATTGCTTATAGCACAAGTATTGAAGTCATTAATTTTTTAATTCTTTCGTGGGATTTAGAATTTATTTCAGAAGAAAAATATATCGAATTAAGAGAAAAAACAGAATTAATCACCAATCAATTAAATTCATTTTACAAATCATTAGAAGAGAAGTAAAATCGTAAAATAGTAAAATCATTTAACTAATAAACGATTTTACGACTTTACAGTTTAACAATTTTACGACTTTACGGTTCAACGATTTTACAAAAAAAGCTACCTTTGCAAAATGGTAAAAATTGGCAACATAGAACTTCCTGATTTTCCGTTTTTATTGGCACCTATGGAAGATGTGAGTGATCCTCCTTTCCGAAGGTTGTGCAAATTACACGGTGCAGATTTAATGTATTCAGAATTTATTTCTTCTGAAGGATTGATTCGTGATGCGATGAAGTCTAAGAAAAAACTCGATATTTTTGATTACGAAAGACCTGTTGGAATTCAGATTTTTGGTGGAGACGAAGAAGCAATGTCACTTTCTGCAAAAATTGTAGAAACCGTAAATCCTGATATTGTGGATATTAATTTCGGGTGTCCTGTAAAAAAAGTAGTTTCAAAAGGAGCTGGAGCTGGAGTTTTGAAAGATGTAGATTTAATGGTTCGGTTGACGAAAGCCGTGGTAAATTCTACACACCTTCCTGTTACTGTAAAAACAAGGTTAGGTTGGGATGTGGAAACCATTAATATTGAAGAAGTAGCATTGAGATTGCAAGATGCAGGAATTAAAGCATTGACAATTCACGCAAGAACTCGCTCACAAATGTACAAAGGTGAGGCAGATTGGGAATATATTTCTAAAATCAAACAAAATCCTGATATTGAAATTCCAATTTTTGGAAATGGAGATATTGATGCTCCCGAAAAAGCTTTGGAATATAGACAAAAATATGCTTGTGATGGAATGATGATTGGTAGAGCTGCAATTGGTTATCCTTGGATTTTTAATGAAATTAAACATTTTTTTGAAACAGGAGAAAAATTGCCAGAACCTACGATTTCTGACCGACTTCTTGCGGTAAAACAACATGCAGAATGGAGCGCAGAATGGAAAGGTGAAAGATTAGGATTGATAGAAATGCGACAACATTACAGCAATTATTTCCGTGGAATTTCACATTTTAAAGAATTTAAAACCAAATTTTTACAGGTTTTAAGCTTGGAAGAATTTTATCAATTATTAGAAGAAACGGAAGAATTTTATAAAAATAAAATTGAAATTTTATAAATTTAGTTCAATCCTTCAAGGGATTAAAATCCTCGAAGAATTATTTATATAATTATGAAAATCATCTCCTACAACGTAAACGGAATTAGAGCAGCTTTTACCAAAGATTTTATCGGTTGGTTGCAAGTGGCAAATCCTGATATTATTTGCATTCAAGAATCTAAAGCTGGAAATGACCAGATTGATATAGAAAGTCTAGAAAAAGTAGGCTATAAAAGCTATTGGCATTCTGCGGTGAGAAAAGGTTATTCTGGAGTTGGAATTGCCAGCAAAACAGAACCAAAACACGTAGAATACGGTTGCGGAATTGAACGTTATGACAACGAAGGTAGAATTATAAGAGCAGATTTCGAGGATTTTCCGGTGCTTTCTGTATATGTTCCGAGTGCTTCTAATATTGAGCGATTAGACTTTAAACTTCAATTTGCAGAAGATTTTTTAGAGTATATCAAAAATTTACAAAAACAAATCCCGAATTTGGTAATTTGTGGAGATTTCAATATTTGTCACGAAGAAATAGACATTCACAATCCCAAAGGTCTGAAAAATGTTTCAGGATTTTTACCAGTAGAAAGAGAATGGATGACGAGATTTCTTAATGAAAATCAATTAATTGACACTTTTAGGTATCTTCATCCAGACAAGCAAGAATTTTCTTGGTGGAGTTACCGACAAAATTCTAGAGCGAAAAACTTCGGCTGGAGATTAGACTATCATTTCATTACAAAATCTCTTGAAAACCAATTAAAAAGAGCTTTAATTTTGAAAGAAGCAATGCATTCTGACCATTGTCCGATTTTGATAGATTTACATAAATAAACAGCTTTCTAGAAGCTGTTTATAATTATCATCTGTGTTTTCAGAATTGTTACGCAAAAGTTATTAATTAATACCGCATTAAAAATAATAAAATTATTTTTACTTTTTACACTTTTTTAGATTTTTGTTATTCTGAAAGTTCATTTTCTTTTTCTAAAATTTTATATTCTACAGGAATAGGCCCAGTTCTAAGGTCTCCAATTTTCAAAAAAGCGGCTTTAGAAAGGTCAAAAGTTCTGGTTTTGTGAAAAGGACCTCTGTCATTTACTTTTACGATAACGCTATCACCAGTTTTAATATTCCTCACCATTACCATCGTTCCAAAAGGTAGAAATTTATGAGCGGTGGTTAATTTATTTTTGTCGTATATTTCACCACTTGCAGTTCTTCTTCCATGGAATTTATCGTGGTAACAAGAAGCGATGCCTGTTTTTAATTCTGTTTCGCTTTTGAAAGAAAATATTCCTAAAACAGAAATTATGACAACAAAATAAAAAAAAAGTCTTCTCATTTATTAAAATTTTAGTTTTCTATATCTCGACTAATTCACCGATTAAATCATATTCTTCTGCTGAGGTAATTTTCACATTTACAAATTCGCCTACAGAAATATACGTATTTTCGGCTGGTACTAAAACAGTGTTATCTACATCTGGAGAGTCATATTCTGTTCTTCCTACAAAATAATTGCCTTCTTTTCTATCAAAAATACATTTGAAGGTTTTACCAATTTTTTCTTGATTTTTCTCCCAAGAAATCTGAGATTGAAGCTCCATTATTTCCTCTACTCTAGATTGTTTCACTTCTTCTGGTACATCATCTTCTAATACAAAAGCGGTGGTATTTTCTTCGTGAGAATATGTAAAGCAACCGAGTCTATCAAAACGCTGGTCTTTAACCCAATTTTTCATTTCTTGAAATTTTTCCTCCGTTTCACCTGGAAAACCTACGATAAGCGTAGTTCTAATTGCCATATCTGGCACTTTCTCTCTAAATTTTGTTAATAAGGCATTTGTTTTTTCGTGAGTAGTACCACGTTTCATCTCTTTCAAAATGTCTGAATTGATATGCTGAAGCGGAATATCTATGTAATTACAAATTTTAGGTTCTTGTTTAATTAGATCTAAAACATCTTCTGGAAAACCACTTGGAAATGCGTAATGAAGACGAATCCATTCTATACCTTCTATTTTCACCAATTCTTTTAGTAAATCTCCTAAAGCTCGTTTTTTATATAAATCTAGACCATAATAGGTTAAATCTTGAGCAATAAGAATAAGTTCTTTCACTCCATTTTTAGCCAATTTTTGAGCTTCAATTACAAGATTTTCTATAGGTGTAGAAACATTACCACCTCTCATTAAAGGAATAGCGCAGAATGAGCAAGGTCTATCACAACCTTCTGCTATTTTAAGATATGCATAATGTTTAGGTGTAGTAGTTAATCTTTCTCCTACCAATTCGTGTTTGTAATCTGCGCCAAGATGCTTCAGAAGGATTGGTAAATCTCTGGTTCCGAAATATTGATCAACATCTGGGATTTCTCTTATTAAATCCGGCTTGTATCTTTCTGAAAGACAACCTGTAACAAATACTTTTTCTACCTCGCCTCTATTCTTAAGTTCTACGTAATCTAAAATGGTATTAATAGATTCTTCTTTGGCATTGTCTATAAATCCGCAAGTATTGATAACAACTATATCTCCTCGCTGTTCGTGTACCACTTCTTTTCCGTTGGCTTTTAATTGGCCCATTAAAACTTCAGAATCATAGATATTCTTGGAACAGCCAAGAGTCACGATATTTATTTTTTTCTTTCCTACAGATTTAGTTCTCATAAAAGGTATAAATAATTTGCAATGATTAATATTACAAGGCTGCAAATTTATGAAATAAAAAATAAGTGGAATCTGAGATGTAGTATTCTAAGATAACTATTCAATAATTAATAAAATATTTAAAAATTTTTATCTTTTAATGCGGGTAGTAATTTATCTTTTTCCGATATAATGATTTCATTTTCAGGAAGTTTCCAATCAATATTCAAATCTGTATCGTTCCAGATGACACCACCTTCTGATTCTTTGTTATAATAGTTATCACATTTATAAGTGAAAATAGCGGTAGAACTTAACACTGAAAATCCGTGAGCAAATCCTCTAGGAATAAAAAGTTGAAATTTATTTTCATCTGATAGTTCAATGCCAAACCACTTACCAAACGATGGAGAATTTTCTCTTAGGTCAACTGCCACATCATAAACTCTGCCTTCGGTACAGGAAACTAATTTTGCCTGAGCATGCTCTCCTTTTTGTAAATGAAGACCTCTTAGAACTCCATAAGAAGATTTTGAAATATTATCTTGTACAAAATGAGGGCAAATTCCTGAAAGCTCATGAAATTTTTTTTCATTAAATTTTTCGTAAAAATAGCCTCTTTCGTCTTCAAAAACAGTTGGTTCTATGATGTAACAGTCTTTAAGTATAGTTTCTATGATTTTCATTTCAAAATTAATTATGAATATTTTTTTTGATTGAGATTTTTAAAAATATATAAATAAATGCTGTAGGAATGACAACAATAATATATGATAAAACATCAAAATTAGAAGTCTTAATGATAAATATATTAATTATTAACTGTACTAAAGCATAACCTAGGCTTACTAATCTTTGGTCTATCTTTTTTTCGTTAGATAGCAATTGGTAAAGATGTCTTCTATGTGCTTTGAATATATTTTCCTTTAGTTTTAATCTTTCTAAAATAGTTAAAATCACTTCCGTACCATAAACTGTAAGAAAAAGCATCCATTTTAAATCTTTAGTAGTAATCATTAATAATCCTAAAAGAGCAATTACCCAAAAAGCAATTCCCATGCTTCCCACATCTCCCATAAAGCATTTTGCTTTTTTTCTATAATTAAAAAATAAAAAAACCAAAGTAGCCATAATTGGATAAATAATGAATTTATTATCTACAAAAAGCGTAATTCTGCTATTCACAAACCATAATGAACCTAAAATCACAAGACTGTATAAACCTGACATTCCATTAATACCATCCATAAAATTATAGGCGTTAAGAATTCCTATAATTAAAATGTATAAAATGGGAGCTGCCCAAATTGGTAAATTAGTAAAAACACCTATAAAGTATAATAAAAGTGTAACCGCTATAAAATGAAAAACCAATCTAACTTTACTAGATAAATCTACTAAATCATCTACGAAACTTATAATGCAAATGGTAAACAAACCAGCACCAAAAATCAAGTAACTATTAGGATGAAGAAAATAATCAAAATCCGAAAAAAAATTAAACCTAGAGATAAAAACTACTAAAAACATTAGAAAAACTAATGGAAATACAATACCTCCACCTCGTAGAGTAATCTGCGAGTGAGAACTTCTATGATTAGGCTTATCTATAATATTGTACTTATCTGCAATTTTAAAATAGAACAATTCTAATGCAAAAAGAATGATAAAAATGATTATTAATTCCATAGTTTATTTAAAACCTTGTATCGTTTTTTTTAATCCATCTTGAGCGGAAATTTTTAGATTTTCTATTTCTAATGCAGATTTTATTTTATTATTAGATACCAAATAATTTTCTGTTAGTTTTTTTAGCCTTTCTGTATTGAGTGGCAATCTAAGAATATTTCCTATTTTGGCAATTGAAACAACTAAACCTCTAGGAATTTTCCAAAATTTTTGTTTTTTACCAGAAACCTCAGCAATAATTCTAACTAACTCGTTAGTTGAAATACTCTCATCATCTGCAAAATTATAAATTCCTGATGAAATATTTTTATTAAAAATCATTTCTAGAACTAAATAATTGAGATTATCAATACTTAGGAAAGATCGTTTGTTATGAAAAGCAGCCAATGGATAAGGAATTCCTTTGTTTACAAGTTGATATAATAAATTTAAGTTCCCTTTGTTACCAGGACCGTGAATCATACATGGGCGAATAATAAAAAGTCTTTTTCCTAAAGGTAATTCCTGAGCAATAAGAAACTCTTCTGCTAATAATTTTGATTTACCATAAGGTGTTTTAGGTGAAGAAATATGGTTTTCATCTAGAATCCCATCAACGGAATCAGCTGTTGCTTTTACACTGCTGAAATAAAAAAAATCTTCAATCTCTGAATTTAGAAAATCGTGAAACAATTTTTTGGTAAGTTCTGTATTAACCTCAAAATATTCTTTATCAGCAGATATATTTTCAGTATCATGAGCTTTTCCTGCTAAGTGAATTATTGCATTAGCTGGTATAAGACTCCAAGGTTTTCTTAGAGATAATGGAATTGTATAACAGTTATTATCCTCCAAAAATTTTGAAATATTTTTTCCTACAAAACCAGTTGCTCCTGTAATAATAATTTTCATTTATTATTCAATATTTTTTCCAAATTAGAGATACATTCATTCAATTTAAAATTTTTCTCAAAAAATATTCTTGAATTATTCCCTAGTGTTTTTAAATCTTGAAAAGATAATTCGGACATTTTAAGAATTATTTTTGCCAATTCTGTATAGTCACCTGCTGGTACTGCATAACCACAACCAGCTTCGTCTATATTATCTGCACCTTCACCGTTTAGCATCGCTATAATTGGCTTAGAAGCACTCATGTAAGCTTGAATTTTAGCTGGTACTGTAAGATTAAAAATAGGATCATCTTTAAGGGTTACTAGCATTACATCTGCTTTTTCAAAAAAACTAGCCATAGCTTCTACTGGAAATCTACCTGGTAAATACACATTTTCATGCAATTGATGCTCTTTTATAAAGTCTTTAACGAAAGGCATTTTTCTACCATCCCCTACCAAAATAAATTTGATGTTTTTTTGGTCTTTAAGGATTAGGATAGCCTTCATTATATTTTCTAAATCTTGTGCTTCACCGATATTCCCCGCAAACATTACTTTAAATCCTTGAGGAAGTTGAGGTATAGGATAATTTTTATCGCCTTCTGAAATACTATCTTCTGCCCAATTAGGAAAATAAACAATTTTATCATCAAAGCTTCCTTTTTGGTTGATTGCTTTTCTGAAGCCTTTAGACGTGATTAAGATTTTATCAGAATTTCTATAAAAATTCTTAACAACTGACTCATAATAATTAAGTATCAATTTATTTTTAATTCCACCAGCAATAGAAAGGCTCTCTGGCCAAAGATCCATTACCCAAAAATACACAGGTGTTTTCCAAAGTTTTTTAAACAAAAGAGCAGGATAAAACTGGGTAATAGGTGATGGTTCGTGAACAATTATAGCATCATACTTATTTTTAAAACCAAGAACTAATGCTTTGAGAGATGCAAAAAAAGCAAAACTGTAATAATTAAGAAACAATCTAATACCACCTCCATTTCCTCTGGGCAATAATAGTGAACGAAAGATTTTAACTCCATTTACTACTTGTTTTCTATTTTTGAAAAACCCATACTCGGGATAAATTTTACCTTCCGGATAATTTGGAATACCAGTGAGTACAGTTACATTATGACCACGTTTTTGAAGCTCAAAAGCCATATCTGTACTTTTAAATGTTTCAGGATAAAAATATTGTGTAATGATTAGAATATTCATTCTCTACTTCTTACTCCAAACTACTCTGTTTACATAATCTGTGTAAGAAAGAATAATCCTTACTACTTTATCAGAAACATTTGGCATGCTATAATCTGCTACTCTTCTGAAATTTCTTTCCTCATAGATATTTTGTTCTTGCAATTGCACTAAACCTTGTAAAATTCTCTCAGGAGATAAGCCTACCATCATTACACTCGCTTCTTCCATAGCTTCTGGTCTTTCGTGTGCATCTCTTATATTTAAAGCTCTGAAATTAAGAATTGAAGACTCTTCAGAAATGGTACCCGAATCCGAAAGTACTGCATAAGAATTCATTTGAAGTGCATTATAATCATGGAAACCTAGTGGTTTTAGAAACTGTATTTCTGGTCTTACTTGTATTTGTTTTTTATCTATCATATTTCTTGTTCTAGGGTGTGTAGAAACAATGATTGGATAACTAAATTTTTCTGCTATTGAGTTTAAACTCTCTATTAATCCATTGAAATTCTTTTCAGAGTTTATGTTCTCCTCTCTGTGAGAAGATACCACAAAATATTTTCCTTTTTCAAGATTTAACCTAGATAATACATCAGAATTTTTAATCTCAGGTAAGTAATGATTAAGTACTTCGAACATAGGAGAACCTGTTTTGATAATTCTATCTGCTGGTAACCCTTCTCTTAATAGGTATTCTCTAGCGATATCAGAATAGGTAAGGTTAATATCTGAAGTATGATCTACAATTTTACGATTGGTTTCTTCTGGTACTCTTTGGTCGAAACAACGGTTGCCTGCTTCCATGTGGAAAATAGGAATTTGTCTCTTTTTAGCAGGGATTGCACATAAACAAGAATTGGTATCACCCAAAACCAAAAAAGCATCTGGTTGTAATTCTTCTAAAAGCGGATCTATTTTTATTAAAATATTTCCTACTGTTTCGGTAGCAGTTTTACCAGCAGCTTCTAAGAAATAATCTGGTTTACGAAGTCCTAAATCTTCGAAAAATATTTGGTTAAGCTCATAGTCATAATTTTGACCAGTATGCACAATTGTATGTTCTATAGCTTCAGAACGGTCTAATGCTGTAAGCACTCTTGCTAAACGAATTATTTCTGGACGGGTACCAACCACCGTCATTACTTTTAATTTTTTCATGTCTATTTTATAAGATTTACACTTCTACGAAGTATGTATCTGGATTTTGTGGGTTATAGGGTTCGTTAATCCAGAACATCGTATATAACTCTTCATCTCCAATATTTTTAATATTATGGGTGTACCAAATGGGCATATCTACATAAGATGGTTTTGTACCATCTAAGTAAAAATCATACACTTGGTCTGAATCTATTTTTCTTAATTGAATTAAAGCTTTTCCCTTAATCACAGCAAATCTTTCTATTTTTCTGGTATGAAAATGATTACCTCTCGTGATGCCAGGTACTGTGGTAGAGAAAGAGCATTGCCCTCCAATTCCTAACCTTATCAATTCTACAAAAGCACCTCTGTTATCTGTATGCTGAGTGAATTTTACTGGATAATGATTTTCTAAATCAATATAACACCTAAAGGTATTGAAAAGATTATAATCAAATGGTGTTTTTAGTTCTGGAATTTCACCATTGTCTAGATATAAATTTTTGTAAGTTTCTAGTTTGGCTAAAACTTCTGTCACTTTATGCGTAGAAGTGTAAGGCACAGCATAGACTTCTTCTGAAACTCCAGTTTCAATTTTATTGATAATTTCTTGCACCAATTCTCCTACATAGATTAGGTTTACTTCACCATCTTGTTGTACTTCAGGTGTTTCACCGTGGGTTAGCTTATGACAAAAAGTAGCAATAAAGGAATTATAATTAGGCATTCCGAAAGGTCCAAAAACATTCGGAATAACCAATCCTGTGAATTTACCACCTGCATTGTTAGCCCAATTTGCGAGTAATTCTCTCCCTTCTTTTTTAGATTTTCCGTAGAGATTATCTTTTTCTTCTTGCGAAGAAGAGGAAAACAGAACATGCGCTTTTGATTGAGTTTTTTCAAGAGCAGCAATGAGTTGTTTTACCAAATTGATATTGGTTTGATAGAGAACTTCTGGATCTGGATGGCGGTTCATAGCAGCTAGATGAACAACTACATCACACTCTGAGACGAATTTTTCTAATTTTTGATTGTCTTGAAAGAATGAAATATCATAAAAAACCCTTTCATACTTTTCAGGATTTAAACCGAGTGTATTGTACAAATGAGTTCCTACAAAACCTTCTTGACCTGTAATTCCTATTTTTATCACTTTACTCATTTTTTAAAATTCAAATACTTCTAAAGGAAATTTATATTCATCTTTAATTTCTCCTAATGCATAATCTGCCATCACTAATAATTGAGAATTTTCTTCTAATGCCTTAATACCAGTTAAAAAACCGCTCGGAACATGAAGAAAATCTAAAGTCTTTTTTTCTAATACAAATTCAAAGCTAGCATTAGTACCAGAAGGATTTTCCCAATGATCGGGTTCAATGACTTTAATTAAGAATGAACCATTAATGGCAGAAAACCACCTTTGCTCAATTTTATGACCTTGCCAAGCTCTAATATTTTCTGTAGATTGATTTTCTATCGTATAGATTCTCTTAATTTGCGAAGCATCAAAATCATTGTTATATCGCAGAGAACCTCTATGATCCTGAAATAAACTGCCTTCGTGGAGAAATGGTTTCATAATTATTGTTTTTTGAGAATGTTACATTGGATATTGCAAAACATTTTCTCCAAAAACTTCTTTTCTAACAAGTGGCAATTTAGAAATGAGGTTTTTAAGCCCTTCTACCCCTTGCTGTTCTGTATTATGAGAATGATAATCTTCTATCTTGGCAACATCTTCTTCTCCTTCAGAAAAATATTTTGCATAATTAAGGTCTCTGTTATCTGCTGGTATTCTATAAAACTCACCCATATCTTCTGCTTTCATCATTTCTTCTCTGGTGCATAAAGTTTCATAGAGTTTTTCGCCGTGTCTGGTACCAATAATTTTTATTGGGACTTCTTTCCCTGTTAATTCAATTAATGCTTTGGCTAAATCTCCAATACTACCTGCTGGAGCTTTGTTTACAAACAAATCTCCTGCATTACCATGTTCGAATGCAAATAAGACTAAATCTACCGCATCTTCTAATGACATAAAAAAACGAGACATATTAGGGTCTGTAATAGTAATTGGTTCACCTTTTTGAATTTGATTTAAAAATAAAGGAATTACAGATCCTCTAGATGCCATTACATTTCCGTATCTGGTAAGACAAACAGTAGTATCTTTGAGATTTCTAGATTCTGCTACGGCTACTTTTTCCATCATTGCTTTAGAAATTCCCATCGCATTGATAGGATAAGCTGCTTTATCAGTAGAAAGGCAAATGATTTTTTTCACTCCACTATTAGCTGCAGCTCTAATTACATTTTGAGTTCCCTCTACATTGGTTTTTACTGCCTGCATAGGAAAAAATTCACAAGAAGGTACTTGCTTAAGCGCTGCGGCATGGAATATGTAGTCTACTCCCCTAGTTGCTGGTTCTACAGAAGAATAATCTCTTACATCCCCTATATAATATTTGATTTTATCGTTTTTATAGAGATTTCTCATATCATCTTGTTTCTTTTCGTCTCTGGAGAAGATTCTGATTTCTGAGAAATGGTCTGTATGAAGGAAACGATTAAGTACTGCAGTGCCAAAAGAACCTGTACCGCCTGTAATAAGTAGAATTTTATTTTTAATTGTTTGCATTTTTTTCTTTACTAATTTGTTCTAAAATATTGAGATAAGATTTGGTTCTATCCATACTTGTTCCAAATCTTTTAAGATTTTCTGTACCTTTCTGGATTAAATCCTTTCTAAGGTTTTCGTTAGAAGCAAGTTCAAAAATTGCTTTAGCATACTCTTCCGAATCTATCGGATTACAAAAATACGCAGAATTTCCACATATATCTCTAGAAAATCCCATATCTGATGCAATTATTGGCTTTTTCATAAACATTGCTTCTAAATAAGTTGTGGAAAAGGTTTCTAATAGAGATGGCATGAAAACCAAATCAATTTGTTTGTAGAGTGAGGGTAAGTTTTCTCCTTTTACTCTACCAAGAAAATTAATGTAAGTTTTATGCTTTTCGGAGAAAGCTACTTCATCTTCATTAATACTTATGTGAAATTTAAAATTGTTCCAATTGTACTTCTCTGAAAGAGCATCTATAACTTCAGGTAAAATTTCTATATTTTTATGTTTATAGTTGGCTGTTAGAAATAATACATTAGTCTGGTCATCTTCTATTCCGAAATTATACTGATTAATTGATGAGTTTGGGTTATAAAAGACATTATTGAGTGTATTAGAAATACAAATACACTTAACTTTATTGGTGTAATTTTTTTGATAAAAATTTTGAGCATACTTGGTTTCAAAAACAAGGGTATCAGAATTTTTATTAAAGAAAAAGACTTTAAAATAATTGAGTAACTTATATTTTAAATTGTCTAGCCATTTTAGTTTATTATAAAATGGAGAATCAGGAAAAATGATATACCCCCATGCAAAACCCACCATTTTAGGAACATTACTTTTGTGATAAGAAGGTCCGAAAACTGTAAAAATCACATCTGGAGAAATATTATTTTCTAGCACTTTCATTGATTTTCTTCTTTTTAAAATAGAGATTTCTTCATCTTGTTTTAAACTGTAAAACTTAAAATTACTTGGAAAGTTAGTTTTATCAACAACGTTAGAAAAGTTTTTAGATTCTACAATATGATAATCGTGTTCCTTTTGCAAATTTTTTAAATCATCAAGAAATGAAATGGCTACTTGCAAACCTCCACCGGCATATAAATTAGAACAGTCTATTAATAATTTCATTTTTTAAAATTTCAATACGTTTTAATGGTGTTTAACTTAAATTAGAAAAAAACTGATGCCATTCCATCATAATATTCTCTTTACAAAATTGTTTTCCTTTTAAATATGAGTTTATCCCTTTTTGTACTCTAACATTATCATTCTTTATAAGATTTACAATTGCTTCAGAAAATTTTTCCACATTATTAGCCTCTACTAAAACACCAATATCATCATTTATTATCAGCTCCCCTGGACCTTCTGGACAGTCAAAGCTTACAATTGGTAAACCACAATTCATTGCTTCTATGAATACCAAAGAAAAGCCTTCATATCTTGATGAAAACAAAAACAGTGAACTTTTCAATAATTCATTTTCTATATCTTTAGTTACACCATTTAAAAAAATATTATTCTTTAAATCATTTTTCTCTATTTCTTGGTTTAATAAAGTTTCCCATTCTCCTTGACCAAAAATATGAAGTTCCCAATCTTTCAAATCATTTTTAGCTAAAGCCCATGATTTTATAAGCATATCAAAACCTTTTTGGGCATCTAATTTACCAATAGCTATGGCTCTTTTATTAAAACCATCTATTCTTTTAGCACCACTAATAGAGGAAAAATTATAAATTTGACGTACATTTTTATTAGTTGATTTCCACTCTTTCAAATCCTTCTTCGTAAGCACTACTACAGCATCTAATTTTTGGGTTTGATAAATCAATTGCTTAGTTCTTATACTACCAATTATTCTGTTTTTAAAATTATTATTTCTAGCAACTAGAAATTGCTTTCTAAAGTTTTTGGCAAAATGAGCTTCAAAAATTTTTTTGCAATCAGAGTTTAAATATGATAGAAACTCTAACTCTTTTCCTCCAGTAGAAATACATATTTCAATATCACTATTTTTAATAATATTTTCTAATTGTCTTTTATAAATTCTTAGTTTTTTTCTAATATGTATATATTTTTTAAATATACCTTTTTTAAAGTCTAGATTAAAATTTAAATTAAGATGATATACTTTAACCTTATCACTTAACTTAAAAAAAAAGGGTTTATTTAATTGATCTGTGGTTACCAAAGTAATTTGATATCCTAAATTATCTGCTAGGTAGTTCATTTTTTCGGTAAGAATCCTTTCCATACCACCTGGGTTATACATTGAAGGGACACAATATAGAATTTTCATAAGCTCAAAATAGATAAGAATTAATCTGGTGTAGGTCTCTTTTTTCTATATCAAATTGCTTTACATTTTGTGCAAAAAAATCAAAATTAGAAATCATTTTTTCTATTGCATTTTGAATATCTAGTTCATCATTAGGATTAAAACGCACGCCTGTATTATAATCCTCTAAAAGTTCAGGAAGTGAACCTACGTTTTCACTTAACAATATGGGGCAACCAAAATGAAGCGCTTCCTCTACCACCAAGCCCCAAGGTTCTATAAGAGAAGGAAGAATAAATACATCGTGAGAATTATAATAATTATTAATACGTTCATTATCAATAAATCCTTCGAATGTAATATTATCATGAGCTATAGACTTTAAAAAATCTATTTGCTCTCCTATACCCACAATCGTTAATGGCAATTTATTAGAATTAAAAACATTAATAATCCTTTCTACATTTTTTATTTTAATTAGTCTGCCAATAAATAAAAATCTCAGAGGGTTATTGGCATTTTTTTTAATTGGTTCTTGTTTTTTTATTATACCTACTCCTTTAGAAACTCTTATATCTCCACTAAAGCCTATGTCTAATAAAACTTCCTTATGCCTTCTTCCTGAAACAATAGCATATTTATATCTAGAAAGTAATATTTTTTTTATAACCATTTTCAAACCTACTGTTTTTGCTTCAAAAGCAGATTCTGTTTGTAAAATATTCTTAGATTTTTTTGATAAAAATGAAAGTATCAAAAATTCTGGTTCTATATACCCTCCATATATTATTTTTTCAAATTTAATCTTGCTTATTAATCTAAAAAAAGATATGATAGAACTAAAAAAATTTCTTTTTTCTAATTGAAAATTATGTAAAATATAATAATCAAATTGAATTAATTCTTTGAAATTTTCTTCTATAACAACTTGATCCGAGAGCCCTAAAAAAATAACAAAGATCTTCCTCTTTTTGTTAATTTCGTTGTATAAATTAATTTTATAAAAAGATGGGCAATTATTGAGGATAAGTAGATTATAACTATTTTTCACCGATTTTACTTTTGTATATTTTTAATCAATTTTGCTGGTACACCACCAACCATACTATATGAAGCCACATCTTTGGTTACGACACTACCTGCAGCAACAACACACATTTCTCCCACGCTTACTCCTGGCAAAATAACAGATCTAGCTCCCACCCATGTTCCACGACCTATTGTTATATTTAAGTTTTTTCCTGTACCTGCCATTCTATCTACTAAATCCATCTCATGAGTACCAGTGCCCATATATACATGAGGTCCAATATCTACATTATTTTCTATAGAAATTTTTGCATTACTTGCGGATAGAATAAAAGTATTAAGTCCAATCCATGTACCACCACCAATGCTTAATTGACCATCACCAATAATTTTGACACTAGAGCAAATTCTTACATTATCACCTATAATGACACCAGCTTTTCTCAAAATTTTATTTTTAAAAGAAAAAAAACGTGTCTCTGGTAAAATATTTCTAATTATGTTATAAATGTATAATTTAGATGATTTCATTTTTAAAAGATTTTGACAAAAAGTTTAAAATTTTATGAGCTTGAGCATAATTGTTCTTATTTTCCAAAACAAATTTTTGAGCACTTATACCTTTTTCTTTAATCAAAATTTCTGGAAGGCTCATCATTTCTGAAAATTTATTTTGAAAACCAATAGAAGACTCATTTTCGAAATAGAATAAAAAATCATCATATTCTTTTGGTATCCCTGGTAGTTTGGTGGTAAGTACAGAGGTGCCAGAAGTCATATACTCCATCAGTTTAGACGGAAATGAGTATTTAGTAAGTTCTAATGCAGAAGGTCTGGGGTTGATTAGTAACTTACATTGTGGTAGCAATGCTACAATTTCTTGATTAGAAACCTCACCTAAAAATTTTAGTTGGGGATATTTTTCAGATTTTTGTTTTAAATAATCTACCATATCTCCATTTCCGTAAATGTGCAGTTCGTGTTGGTTATTATCAACTTCACAAAAAGCATCGACCATTTTTTTTATACCAAAAACTTCATACAAACCACCTGCATACAAGAATATATTTCGATTGTTATTATCCGCATTATCGACTTTATAGTCTGCATCTACAAAACCTTCTATAATTATGTTTGGTTTATTATTTTTGTTTACCAAATCATTCATTTGTTTGGTTAGTAAGATATATCCATCAAAAGAATTGATAAATCTGTACTTTAGGTGGCTCAAAATTTTAGAATATACACTTACATTTTCTCTAAAACCTGGATGGTCTGGTAAATCTGTGATAATTACAATTTTTTTAATTCTTAGAATTGTACACGCTAAATATCCTCCAATAGTAACAGACTGATTAAGGTAATCAAAAATTGCAAATTGAATTTTATTTTTTTTATAAATTCTAAAAGTATATAAAAATGAAAAAATAACGTTAAAAAACTGTCTAATATATTTATTGGTAGAAAAACTAGTGTATAATTGATTTTTTTCTTGAAAAAGATTGGCATCTATTTTCTTTGCAATATTAGGAATGGGCAAGGAAGAGATTTTATAAAGACTAGATTCCTTACCAAGTCCTGTTGTAAGCAATCTATGAAATTTCTGAATAGCCTGAGAGGGAAATGCTCCAGATTTTTTATATATTTCATTAAATAAATCTAGAGATACTAGATTGCTATAGTAAATTAAGTTCATATTTATTAAACGCTGAAAAAATACATGTATTTTTTATTGCTTAAGCTGCAAATTTACGAAATTGGAATTATAGTTTATTAAGCGCATTTTAAATTTCATTTATATACAATACTTCTCATCATATGAAGCTAATATAACTAAATTTCATCTTTAATCCTTTCTTTTTGAGATAAAAAAATAATTTTAAAAACAATCTTAAGAAGCTAATAAATCTAAAATACTTATTTGAAAACTTTCTACACACACCACTGATTTCAGTATTGTTTTAATCAATCTTTCAGTACTTAAATTATCATGAAATTTAAAGAAGATTTTTTTCAATTCAATTCTTTTAGATTCATAAGGATCTTGATTTTTTTCTAGCAGAGTATTGATAAAAATTAGAAATTCGTTTTTATCTTTAATCACTTTTGTAGGGATTTTATCTTCAATGTCTTCAAAATAAAAACCTCTAGAATTTTTATATTCTTCAAAATCTTCACTTATACAAATTATAGGTTTGTTTATAAGCATATAATCAATCATTATAGAAGAAACGTCTGATATTAATATATCTGTAGCGCCTACAAATTCATATAAATCTAAATTGTTTTCGTACAACCAATGATTATCTATAATTTTAAGGTTAGGTAAATTTTTCGCATCAAATTTCGGAGCCATAGGATGGGGCTTAACCAAACAAACGGCATTATTTTTTTTCAGAATATTATTAAACTCATTAGTATTAAAATCTTTTATATAAAAAGGATTATCTACTTCTTCGCTATCTATTCTTATATCTCCTACTACACTTTTCCTATAAGTAGGCATCCAAAGAACTACTCTATCAAAGTGAGATAGATTTAATTTTTCTAAGATTAATTTTTGTTTTTCAACTCCTAAAAAAAGCTTGTCATTTCTAGGATATCCAGTAATAATTACAGATTCTTCGGTTACTCCGAAAGCATCTGAAAACATTTTTTGAGAAAGTTCTGATGTACCAACTGTATTGGTAGCTGGAAATCCTTCAGCTCCAAGTAATTTTCCGATGTTTTTATAAAATAAGCCATGCCATAGGTTTACAAGAACCTGAGATTTAGAAAAAGAAAAATACCCTACCCCATGTGTAAAGAAGATAAATTTAGAAGAATATAAATGGTAAATAACGCTTAAATCAAACTTCGACTTCTTATAAATGATTTTCACATTTGGATTTAATAAATTCTGAGGGTTATCCTCAGTAGGATTTATTAGAAAAAAGACTTTATGCTTATAATTTTCTACTATATAATTAGCACAGCTAATAGCACCAGATTCTGTATTAGGCCAGGCAACAAAAACAATTTTTTTGGGGTTTTTGTAAAGTATGAAATTAAGTAATTTATGAATTATATTTTTAAGCATGATTTTTATTTTTCTTAATTTCTTTTAATAATGAACTTGATATATCTTCCGTTCTAGGTAGATACACTACTTCACAAAACTCTCTCAGATAATCAAATTTCCCATTCCAATCATCACCCATCACAAAAAAACTAGCATTGTATAATTTTACATCTTCTATTTTTTGATCCCAATTTTTTTCTGGAATTACTTTGTCAACATATTCCAATGATTCTAAATATCTTTTCCTTTTTTTATAATCAAATTCGCTTGTCTTACCTTTTTCAAGATTAAACTCATCAGTAGAAAGCCCCACAATAAGTCTATCACCAAATTCTTTAGCTCTTTTTAGAAGTTCTAAATGACCATAATGAATTAAATCAAAGGTTCCATAAGTAATTACAATTTTATATTTTTTCCTTTGTAATTCTTGAAAATTTAAAGTTAAATTTTTATAATCTTTAACAAAAAAATTTATTAAAGAATTCAATATCGGAAGATTTTCTTGAAGTAGTTGATTGGGTAATTTTTTATCAAGAAAAGACAGAGTATTGATTAGCTCATCAATCACATAATTTTGATGAAGTTTTTTTTCATATAAATTTTTACCAATAAGAAGCCCTATCGTTCTATATGTACTATTATCATTAGTAGATTTAAGCCCGAAGTCTCCAATTCCACAACTTAGTAAACTGATATTTTCTTTGCATTTTAAAAACTTGAGAATTGTTCTAAGTTCTTTTAAAGACTTTGTAAATACAAAGAATTTAGTGTTTTTAGAGGTATATATTGCATCAATAAATCCAAAGAAAAGAGCATAGGCATTTTTAATAGAACTAATATATTCTATTCCGTTTACATCTGAAGCGTAATCTAGAAAGATAGAAGTGTTTTTAAAAATATCATTCACTTTATCTATTTGGTATGAAAACTCATAACCAAGTGTAAATAAAGTAGGTGTATTAAGAAGTAGATCTTCCTGAGTATATGCACCTTTTAGAGATACAATATTTTCTAGTTGAAAATGATTTTTTAGAAAAGAATTGATTGATTCACCTTGAATATTAATACCTGAAGAAAGATTAATAATAAGTGTTTTTTTGTTTATCCATTTAAAAAACTCTGGTGTTTCATTGAAAATAATTTCAGAGGGAATGGTAAGAAAAATAATTTTAAAATTAACAAGTTCTTTAAAATTATTTTCCTCATCACAAATATATTTGATTTTTTTTGCAATTATTTCATTTTGGTGTTTTGATATAGTATTATCGTTATTTTTTTGATAATTAATATCAAAAACAGTAATATTATTTTTTGAATTTTGATTTAATTGATAAGCAAATGCTCTACCTAAAGATTCAGAACCGATAATTGCAATTTTTCTCATTAAAACTAATTATTTATATATCTCCATGACCTTATCTGGTATATCAGTCATTATGGCATCTACATAACCTAGTTGACTCATATTTTTGATTTTGTCAATGTCATTGACAGTCCAGACTACTATTTTAAGTTTATTATTTTTAATTTTTTGAATTTCTTCATCAGTAAAATTACATTTGTCAAAATATAGTGCATATGCTGTAACTTTTAAACTAATTAATTTATCTATATTAATTGGTACATCAGTAACAAAAGCTGTTTGATGATTAGAATTATTATCTCTTAAAAAAGATAAAATTCTAAAATCATAGAAGCAAATTGTATTATCCTCTGATATGTTATATTTATTAAGTAATTCTACAAATTTTTTAACAAATATATTATTATATGCATAATCATTGGTGTTCTTAAAATCAAAATATAATTTAACATTATAATTTTCTATTTGATTATAAATAACTAAAAACTCTTCTAAAGTTGGCAAATATTCATTATCATTAATTTTTTGCTTTGCTAAAACTGATGAATCTGTTTTAGATATTTGAAAACCATTAATTGTAGGATCATGATAAACAAATAAAACTCCGTCAGCAGACATTCTGATATCAAACTCTATACCATGAGCATTTCTTCTTACAATATTTTCAAAAGAACTTAAGGAATTTTCTGGGCTGTCTTTCCAAACAGTTCTATGAGCAATAATTTTTGTGCCTTTAAAGTCATATTTGGGAGGCTCATTAGTAACTACTTTTGGTGGTGTAGGTATTACTGGTGAATCTTCTCTAGAACCACAAGAGATTACTAAAATGGAAAAAACAGTAAGCAAGTAAATCTTTAACAAATAATTTTTCATCATTTAATCTAGTTTAATTGGCAAATATAAATAAAGTGTATTATTCTACCTAAAAAAAATTAACTTAGCTTTAACAATTTGTTAAAGCTTCATAAAAATTATCATAAAATGTTTTAAATAAATAATTGTTTAGACAATTTTTTTCTGATTCTAGTATAAGAAATAGAATTTTTTGATTAATAAAATCATACAAACTACCAGAATTATAACTTTATTAAAAATAAATATGCAAACTTCATTATACTTGTTCTAATCTTTTGCATCAATTCTAAAAATAGTTTTATAATCTCCAAATTTTTCTTTGTACACCTCACTACTAAAAAAATTATGAAGACCATATATACTAAAAACAAGATTAAGCATTAGATAAAGTACTTTAATCTTCCTGTTTCTAATTACAGAAAAAACAAATGGAATGGTAATAATTTGGAAAAATGAAAAATAGAAATTCACTCTGCCTATCATTCCAATGGATAAAGCTAATGGAGATAAAATGTAAAAAATAATTACGCATTTGTAAGCTAACTCTACATAGCTGTTTTGCTGTTTTAACTTATCATTAAAAAATAATAGCATAGCAAAATTAAATGCAGAAAAAATAACTCCAAAACCGCTTCCTATAACTACTTTAGAATTATTATCATCCTCTAAATAAAGTGAGTAACTAGGTTTTATAATTAAAATAATTTGGTTAATAATATCAGAAAAATTATCTCCTATAAAAAATAAAAAAATATAAAGTAAAAAATAAATTATACTGAGTTTATTATTTACACCCATCCAATTAAGAAAATACAATGGTAATAATAAAAATGCACTAGAATGCAATAAACTTGCTATATAAATAGAAATTGAATACAAAATAATGTTTCTATTAACAATAAACCTAAAAGAAGCTAAAAAAATTAATAAGGCTAAGGTTTGTCTCAATGCGCTTAGTTCTACTAAGAAAATACCTGAGCTGATTAAAAAAAACAAAACACCAAGAAACAGATATTTTTTTTCTAAATTTCTTCTTATATAATTGTACATTACTATACAATACAATAGTGACCATATGGCAATCAGAGGAAAAAAACCGATGCTTTTAAATGTTTTATTAAGATATATCCAGCCTGGCTCTAATCTTTCTAGACCACCATAACCTTTTAAATTATCTTGTGTATTTATTTTATGAAATTCATAGAGGTACATAGAATAGTCATTCCCAAAATCATATCTAATACTTATAAAAATAAATATCACAATAAAGGAGAACAGCATACCATACTTAAATTTTTTAGAAAAACTCTCTAAAAAAGTAAAAAATGTTATGAATACACTAAAGATTAAATAATAATATAGCATCCGTAATTATGCGTTTATAGAAATTTTTTTATAAATATCTATTAATTCTTGTTTTATTTTTTCGGGGTTATGTCTTTCTTCTACTTCTTTAGAATAGAAATTTGTAAGTTCAATATTACTGAAAATTTCATCAATATAAAAGGCTAGCATTTCTATTTCTTCAAACCTATATAAGTATCCATTTTTTCCGTGAGACACCATATCTGGCAGACCTCCTACATATGCAGAAACATTTGGTGTACCAATAAATTGAGCTTCTGCCAATGAATTAGAACTATTTTCTATAGATGATGGGCAAATAAAAACATTAGCTTTTTGGTATTCTTCTATCATTTTACTTTCTGATAATAAGCCTAAAAACTCTACATTTTTTTCTAAGTTGTATTTGCTTACTAACCTTTTAATATATCTAGCATAACCATTTATTTTTAATTTACTTTTAAAACTATGATCTCCCCAAATTGTATTTCCACCTATTCTAATTTTTAGTAGAGGATATTTTTTTTTCAATAAAAAACAAGCTTTTAAAACTTGGTGTAAACCTTTAATAGGATAACCAGCTTGACTTAAAAATATAGTATAAGGCAAACAATTTTTATAATTCCATTTAGAGGCTGTGTAAAAACCAGGTCTAAGAATCTCTCCCCCGTGAAAATAATTTATCTTAGAATTTAATATTAAAGCATGTGCTTTATCCCATGTGGTTCTTCCTATAACATTATTAATTGTTTTAAAATATTCTTTTTCTAAAACACCCCGCTTCTTAAATTTTTTTTTAGCCTGAAATAAATTATCTGTTTTAATAATGTCTCTAAAAGTAATATTTTTAATAATATCCCAATTAGAAATACCCTGAGTGTAATATCTTTCTATCACAGAAACCAATCCTTGAATAGAAAAAACTACCTCATTGTTTCCATTAGCTTTTATATAATTAATTCCATAGGGAAATTCTGTTCCATGAATATGTACAACATCTGGATTAATTGTTTCTTTTAAATTCCTCCATTGTAACTCAGAATTATCAACCATGTAATAATTAATATGGTCAATTTTTTGGTTACAGTTTTGATATTCAGAATTTACTGTAGCAATATGTAATTCTATATTTTTTTCTTCCTTAAGCTGCTTAGACAGACCTACTAGCCACCCTCCAAAAGGGTTTAATGGAAGATTGAGTTTATCAGCAAGAGCTGGCATAATTATATTTACAATCCAAAGAATTTTCATAATTAATATATTTTAAGCCCCTATTTAATTAGATAAAACTAAAATAGTAATCTGTTTAAGCTTTGGAACAAGGCCCATTATTAATCTCGATCACTTTTTCACTGTTTAAATTGTTAATTAATTTAAGAAAATTATCCACTGCATTCTTAGGACTCCAAACTAAACTAATTGTTTCATAAGCATTATTAGCAAAATTAATTCTAATCTCAGGATTATTGATAATAAATTCTGCTTTATTAGTAAGATCTTTTAGGTTATTTGATTTAAAAACTAACCCATTCTCATTATGATTCAGAAGATAAGGTACCGAACCAATTTCATTAGAAGCAATAACCGCACATTTATTAGCCATAGCTTCGTTTAAAATGGCTCCCCATCCTTCGTTTTTATCACTGGTAAATAAAAGCACATCTGATTGTCTTAAATTATCTATTACTTCTTGATTTGGTAAACTACCTAAAAAACTAATTTCGTTTTTCAAATTTAAAGATTGAGTTAAACTTTTTAGTTCTTCTTCAAGCGAACCAATTCCAATAATAGTGAGGTGAACTTTATATCCTTTATTTTTTAATTCATTTATTAGTTTTATTGAAAGTTCTGGGTGCTTCCAATCCAAAAATCGCCCTACCCAAATAAAATTTGTAATATCATTGGATTTATTTGGTTCCATGCAATTATCAAGGTTTAATTTTGGAAAATACCCCCACTTAAAACATTTATTTTTAAAAAGTCCTAATAAATTTACGTCTTTTTTCGTATAGGCGCTTGCGCATAGCATATAGTATTGTTTATTGATAAATGGATAATAATTCTTAAATATATTTATCCAAAATTTAGGATGAAATAAATGTTTGTATCCTTGTTTAAACCATCTTTCACTGTAGCGAAAGGTTAATTTATTTTTTTTTAACCGTTCATATATATAAGTATCTGGGGCAGCTCCTAGAATTACAACATCTGAAGATAATGCTAAATCCATTGCTTTTTGATAATTCTCTTTACTTTCATAAGCGTTTAGAAGATAGGGCTTATCAGAAAAATCAGGGTAGCCAAGTCTCAGACGTTCTTCTGTAATAGGCATAGTTGAGACAAATGTATAGTCACTTCCTAGTATATCATATAACTCATCTGCTACAGGAACCTGATGATGATTAATAAAATTAGTAAAAAAAGTGATCTTCATTTTATGAATTATTAATTGTATTTTTTTTTCTAAACTTAACAAAAAATAAGGAAGATAGGCTTATTATTCCCATCATTATCCATGTTACAGATTGGCCCCATGCTGCACCATAGAACCCCCAATGTTTAATAAAAAACAGATAAATCCCAATAGAAAAAACAGCTCCTAAAACCCTATTAAATAATTCATTACGAGAAAAACCATAACCCACTAGAATTTCCGAAGCAAGAAAGGCAAAAGTGGTGGCGATAAGCTTCACACTCAATATCCTAGCAAAGTCTGCAGATTCTATATATTTACCATAAGTTAAAATAGAAATCAATGGCTCTGAAAGAACAACAAATAAAATGATAGGAATGGTATTAAGTGCTAGTACTAATAATGCCAACCATAGTACCTTTTTATGTTCATTTTTAGCTGTATGCTTGTAAATATCTGGCTGAAATGTTTGAAAAAGCACGGTTCCAAAAATACTTAAATAGCCAGAAATCTGTATCCCGACATTATAAAGACCTAGATTATAATTATCATTAATTTTTTCAAGGAAAGTTCTATCTATTCCCATAAAGAAAAAACTTAAAACTGCAGAAATAATAAGTGGCCACGAAAAAGCAAAAGCCTCTTGAGCTATTTTTTTATCTATTTTAAATTTAAATTTTTTGATATTAAAAGATAAAATTCCAAACAAAATACTCGTTAATAATAAAGCCGATAATCTTCCAATTGCCCCATACTTAAGAAAATAAACTAATATTAGTGAAAGTGCAGCTCCTGTAAAGGCGTTAGAAACAGATATAAAACTATATTTCTTTGCTTGGTTCTTCATCCTAAGATCTAGGAGATACAGATTATAAAAATTAGTAAAGTATAGTGGGAGAAAACTTAAAACAGCATAAGGAGAAAATTCTATAGATTTTACAAAATATTTATGATAGTAAAAATAGCCTAACACTAGAATTGCGAGAGAAAACAATCCAATAAATAAATAAATAGACAGTATGGTTTGATAAACTTTCTCTCTCTCTGGGATTTCTAATTGATAGTATTTTCTTGCATAATAATTACTAAGAGCAAGAGACAAAAAAGGCATAAATAGCGAAGAAAAAGAAGCGTAATATCCTATAATAGCAAAATCTTTGGCGGATAATCCTAGAGATAAAAAAGGATTGATTAAAATGCCTATCCCTGCTGTAATGATAGAGGAAAAAAAATACAGAGATAGACTTTTTAATTTAAGGATTTTTGAGATTTGAATATTCATTAATGGATACTGTAAAAAACATTGATAAAGTTATTTAATAGCATTGAACATGAATTAGAAAAATTTATCTAAAACTTTTTGAAAGAAAGTTCTATTATCTACTCCATATCCATATCCATATTTATTTCCGTAACCAAAATAATCTTTATCTACATCATTTAAAACAAATGCTACATTTTTGATCTTATTAGATTCAATATTTTTGTTTGCAAAATCAATTAGAGATTTCTCTGTATATTTTGATCTAGCTACATAAAGAGTAACATCTGCAACATCAGAAATCAAGAAAGAATCTGTAACCAACATAAGTGGGGCTGTATCCAAAATTATATAATCATAAAAATCAGAAAGCTTATCAATTAACACTTCAAATTTTCCATTGGACAATAAGTCTGTTGGATTCGGAGGGATACTTCCAGAATAAATTACATCTAGATGTTTATTAAAAATACTTTTATGAATAATTTCTTCAAGTTTTATTTTCTCATCAAAAAGGTATTCTGACAATCCTGAAAGACCTTTTCTATCTGTATTGTATCTTTGTAATTGAGGATTTCTGATATCAGACCCTACAATTATAACTTTCTTACTAGGTGTAGCCAAAGTAAGGGCAAGATTAACAGAAATAAATGTTTTTCCTTCTCCTTTTACAGTAGAGGTAACAAAAACAACTCTACCTCTTTTTTTAGGAACCATAAAATTCATATTGGTAATTAGAATTCTAAAGGCTTCCGCCATAGGAGATAAATCATTGAGCTTAACTAATTCTTCAGCCCCTTTTTCTAGCTGAGGTATCTCCCCAATAACTGGTTTACCGAAAGAAAGTTTTTCTATGTCGTGCTTAGATTTAATTTTGTTATCAAAAAAATCTTGAAGATATATTAATCCAAAAGGCAGAGCCAAACCAAGCACAAGAGCCGTCAAAAGAATTAATGGTGTTTTAGGCGCTATAGGAACGCTATTAGAATAAGCTAAATCAATAATTCTAGCTTTTGGAGCTGTAACCGCAAGTGCAATTTCTGTTTCTTCTCTTTTTTGCAATAGTAAAAGATAAAGACTTTCCTTAATCTGCTGTTGTCTTTCTATACTTCTAAACAACTTTTCTTGAGCAGGAATTTTAGAAATTTTACCTGATACTTTATTTTGCTCATTTATATAATTATTAACAGCTATAGAAAGTCCTTCTTTATTTTTTTGAAGATTTTGAAGTATTGTAGGTCTTAGCTTATTTATTTGCTCACTTACATCTACTACAAGTGGGTTTTGTGGTGTAGCATTTTCTAATAATCTATTTCTCTCTAGCACCAATTGGTTATATGCAGAAATATTAGAAACAGCTCCAGGATTATCTAGCCCTACATTATTAGGAATCAATTGGTAATTTCCTTGTTTATTAACAAAACCAATTAGATTATTGGTAAGATCTAGTTGAGCTTCTAATTCTATTTGCTTTTGTCTAGCTTCTGCAGAAGATTGAAGCCCAATTTCTGCCTCTGTTTTAATATCAGTTATCTGATTGTCTAGCTTAAACTGCTCCTTTTGGTTTTCAACATTCCCCAAGTCTCTTCCTACTTGATCTATTCTTTCTTTAATAAAAGTTGCAGTTTTTTTAGACTCATACTTTTTATCATCTATAGCTTCAGCATTGTAAGAATCAACAAGCGCGTTAATAATATTTTTCGCTTTGTTTATTTCAGAATAATTAAGAGCCAATTTGATTACTGTAGCATCCTTATTTACCAAAGACACATTTAACATATTTTGATAAGCATTTGTTCTGCCTTCAAGAGATTTAATATCTATCAATAAATTTTTGGCATACTTGTAATCTGTTTTAGCTATTTTATAATTAGGATTTTTTAAAATTATAATATTGGCAAATGGTAAGCTTATCGTTTTACCAAATCCGCTTATTATTTCATTGTGGAGTTCTTTAGAAGACAAGGTAAACTTATCTCCATTTATATTTAAATTGATAGGTTTTTCGAAATAGCTTGTATCTGGTTTTTCGTAAATGACTTTTACTAACACGGGAGAAGATTCTCCGTATAATTCTCTATTTTTAAAATTCATAGGTAAAAAAACAGAGGTTTCTAAGCCTAAGTTTTTCACCACGTTATACATTAGTTTTTTAGATTTAAAGATTTCAATTTCATTATCAACTCCATCAGAATTAAATTTACCAAAACCTGCTAAATCATTTAGAAAAGAAGCTTCTGAGCCAGCACTTGATGCTTTAGAATCTTTAATTAAAACTGTGGAAGAAATTTCAAAGACTTTTTGCTGAGTTTTTAGGTAAAAAAATCCGATAATTATGGATAAAAAAGCGCCAACAATAAACCAATGCCATTTTTTAAGGTAAGGTTTTATAATCTCTTTTACATCAACATCTGATATTTGACCTGCTGTATTTTCTTTCATACAATTTTATTCATTTATTTTTTAAAGACCAAGGCTAATATAGTGACCACAATAGATGCCACAGATATATAGATACCAGCATTAGGATCTAGTCTAGAAGTTTTTTGTCTAGTCTGATTAGCAGAAACATAGATAACATCTCCTTGCTTCAAGTTATAATATGGAGATTGAAAAAAATTGGCATCTGTAATATCTATCCTTTCTTTAGATATTTGCCCATCAACAGTACGAACGACAAGGATATTATTCCTTTCTCCATACATTGTAAGGTCTCCTGCCATACCTAGAGCATTTAATAATGTAGCTTGTCCGTTTTGCACAACATAGTCACCTTGCCTACTCACTTCACCAAGTATAGTGATTTTAAAATTTAGAAGTCTAACATTTACAGAAGGATTTATAACATATCTAGATATTTTGTCTCTGAGAATATTCTGTAAATCTACCAAAGTTTGCCCTTTGGTATTTATTTTACCTAGTTGAGGAAAGTCTATATCACCATTTGCGTCTACTAAATAAGTTGGCCCAGTAATTATTTGTTGACCTACACTAGGGGTATTTCCTCCAGCAGTACTATTTTGGTTTACAATTTGAGACGAAGAATAGTTCTGATTAAAAGGCTTCACTACGTCCATATCTTTAGCAGTAACCAAAATCACAATTTGATCCCCAACCTGTATGGTATTATTTTGCTGTTGAAGTGCAGTTTTCACGGCAGTATCTTCAATATTTTTCATATAATTGAAGTTTTGCTGTGGCTTGCAAGATACAATTAGAAGTGAAATGATGGATATAATAAGGAGTCTAATTTTCATTAAAATTATTTTAAGTTTTGCAAATATAAAATAAAGGTTTTATTTATCTAACTTTTCAAAGATAGAATTATTGCTTTTAAATTCAGGAACAATTAATTTCATTAAACTTACAATTTCAATTTTATCTCTTCTAAGTGCAGCTTTAACTACTTTTTTCGTAAGAGAATCTATTTCATTATAATTCATAGTGGGATCTTTGGATACCATAATTTTTTCGTTTGGTGTAGGCATTGTCTTAGAATCATCACTTAATAGTTCTTCAAAAAGTTTTTCTCCTGGTCTTAATCCCGTAAAAGTAATTTTAATGTCTTTATCTACCTCCAATCCAGAAAGTTTTATCATTTTTTTTGCTAAATCTAGTATTTTGATTGGCTGCCCCATATCAAAAACATAAATTTCGCCTCCATTTCCCATGGTTCCTGCTTGAAGTACTAGTTCACAAGCCTCAGGAATTGTCATAAAAAATCTTACTATTTCAGGGTGAGTAATTGTGACTGGGCCTCCTGATTCAATTTGTTTTTTAAAGTGAGGAATTACTGATCCATTAGACCCTAAAACGTTTCCAAACCTGGTGGTAATAAATTTGGTTTTATTTCCTTGTAAATTTTGTAATGATTGAACGAATAATTCTGCTACTCTTTTAGAAGCACCCATTACATTAGTAGGATTCACTGCTTTATCCGTAGAAATCATAACAAATCTATTTACTTCGTATTTGTAAGATAGTAGTGCAAGGTTTTTACTACCAAGAACATTCACTAAAATTGCTTCGTGCGGATTATGCTCTACCATTGGCACATGTTTATATGCCGCAGCATGATAAACCATTGAAAATTTATATTTTTCAAAAATAGGTTCTAATCTAAGATTGTTTGAAATATCTGCAAGAATATATTTGAAATTTACATCAGGAAATTTTTCGTTCATTTCTATCTCTATTTCGTATAGAGGTGTTTCAGCTTGGTCTAAAACTACGATAAGAGAAGGTTTAAATTGTGCTACTTGTCTCACAATTTCGCTTCCGATAGACCCCGCCCCGCCAGTTACCAGAATTGCTTTTTCAAAATGTCTTTTCATAATTTCGCCATTTTGAATTTTAATTGGTTTCCTATCTAGTAAATCTTCTATTTGAAGGTTTCTAATATTGGCTTCAATTCTTTTATTGCTGAACTCTTCAACAATAGGAGCTTGAAATATTTCAATATCTTTTTCTAATAGAATGTTTACCCATTCTTGTAGTTCATCTTTTTCTAGTAGTTCACGTATTAACAAAACCCCTTCTATACCTAATTGCTGTTTCGTTTTTTTTATTAAAACATCTTGAGTTATGATTCTTTTACCCAGTAATTTCGCATGTTTAGAGTCATTTCTTTTAGTAAGAAAGCCCTCCATTTCATAAGGCAATTTATCATTATCAAGAATAGCTCCGGCTATAGCAACGGAATGATTAGAAATACCTAAGACGAGTAGCCTTTTTTTCTCGGTGCTTCTCTTTAATTGTTTGATAAAATGAAAAGATTGTTTAACTGCAATTCTAAAAACCAGCAAAGTGGTAAAAGAAATTACGAAATACAGTAGAATAAGAGGCGTAAAAAAAATTTTAATACCAATTGTTAGTAGTATTGTGTATTTTATAGAAAGGAGCACTACTACCGAAATAAAAGAAGACCAAAATATTTTTTGTAAATCTATAAAAGAAGAGTGTCTAATAATACCAGAGTATGTTTTAAAAAAAAACATAAATATAATGTTGACTCCAATAATCAAAAGAAACTTAGCTGCAACAGGTAATAGATTTGGTAAATGTACCAAACTGTCTAAAGTAAAATAAGAGATAGACAACGAGAATAATAATATTACGATATCAATGAGTAAAACCATCCATCTTGGTAAATATCTTAGACTAGATATTTTAAGATAGTTATCACCATCAGTGATTTTTTCATCTTTAGTTCCTAAAAACATTGGGTAATATGTAGATTAGTCTTGTTAGTTTATTATTTAATTGTATGATAAATGACTTCTAAAATCCTCTCTTTGTCTTGCAAAGACATATTAGAACCAGAAGGAAGACATAAACCAAAATTGAACAAATTTTCAGCAATTTTTGTGCCGAAATACTCGGCTTTTTCAAAAAGAGGCTGAATATGCATAGGTTTCCATAGTGGTCTAGACTCTATATTATCTTTTAAAAATGCTTCTCTTAAAATTTTACTTGTAATTCCGTTTGTTTTTGCAGGATCCAAAATAATGGCATTTAGCCAATGATTGGAAAAAAAATCTTCATTAGGCTCAGTAAACAAAATTACATTTTCAAAATTACTGAAAATTTCTTTATAAAATTCATGGTTTTTTCTCTTTAGCGCTACCCTATCATCAATAACCTCCATCTGTCCACGCCCAATTCCTGCGCATACGTTACTAAGTCTGTAATTATATCCAACAATAGAATGTTGATAATGAGGAGCATCATCTTTAGCTTGTGTAGATAAAAATACTGCCTTTTTTTTGTAAATTTCATCTTTCAAAATCAAAGCTCCTCCTCCAGAAGTGGTAATAATTTTATTTCCGTTAAAACTTAAAACTGAAATATCACCAAAAGTTCCGCATTTTTGACCTTTATAGGTACTTCCTAAAGCTTCGGCACTATCTTCTAAAATCGGGATTCCATATTTATCTGAAATTTCTCTTATTTCATCTATTTTATATGGCATTCCGTATAAACATACTGTAATAATTGCTTTCGGTTTCTTACCTTTTTTGATACAAGATTTTACAGCATCTTCTAAAGCATTGGGACAGATGTTCCAGGTATCTGGTTCGCTATCTACAAAAACAGGAATGCCCCCTAAGTACATAATCGGATTGGCAGAAGCAGAAAAAGTAAGAGATTGGCAAATTACATAATCATCTTTTTCTACCCCTAGCATTACTAGAGCGAGATGCAATGCAGCAGTGCCTGTTGTAACAGCCGCCACATGAGTTCCTTCTCCCAAAAATTGTTCTAGGTCTTTTTCAAAACCATCTACATTGGGGCCAAGAGGTGCAATCCAATTCCCATCAAAAGCTTCTTGAATGTATTTTAATTCATTACCACTCATGTGAGGTGAAGAAAGCCAAATTTTTGATTTATCTATCACTTTAATTTTACCTTTAATCTTTAATTTTAATAATTTTCCCTGGATTTCCTACAACTGTAGCACCAGCTGGCACATCTTTAATTACTACAGTTCCAGCACCAACGATAGCATTTTCACCAATGGTAACGCCTGGTATAATTCTAGTTCCTATTCCTATTTGCGCCCCTTTTTTTATTGTTATATTACCTGCTAGTGTAACACTAGGCGAAAGGTGCACATAGTCTTCTATTACACATTCGTGTTCTATAACGCAGCCTGTATTTATAATGCAATGTTTACCAATTTTTACTTCGGCATTTACACAGACTAAAGGCATTACTACTGTTCCTTCTCCTAACTCTGAAAATCTAGAAACAAATGAACTGTGATGTATCAAGGTTTCGAAAGAGCATATATTACTAACTTTATTTACAATTTTTTCTCTTGCAATGGCGTCGCCTACCGCAATAATAACTTTTCTACCCTTCAATAAATCTTCGGAAGGTATAAAAACTTCTAAATGATGAAAAAAACTAGAAGGTGGATTGTCATCTACGAGATATTCTAACAACAAATTGTTTGAAAGAATAATATCATATATCACTTTGGCGTGTCCACCAGCTCCGTATAAAACCATGCTACTCATTTCCTTTAAAAGCTATATTTGTGCCTTCCAATCTATTAATCCCTTCAAAATTTATCACTTTTTTAAAAGTCAAAAACATTATTTGTAAATCGAGAATAAAACTGAGATTTTCTACATACCATACATCAAATTCAAATTTCTTATTCCATTCTATTGCGTTTCTACCATTAATCTGTGCCCAGCCAGTAATACCAGGTCTTATATGATGTCTTATCTTTTGTCTTTCTGAATAACGAGGCAGATATTCTGGTAACAATGGTCTTGGCCCAATAAGACTCATATCTCCTTTTAGTACATTAAAAAGCTGTGGAAGTTCATCAATAGAAGTTTTTCTAACGATATTGCCCAAAAATGTTAATCTCTCTGCATCTGGTAATAAATTCCCTAATGCGTCTTTATTATCATTCATGGTTTTAAATTTAATTATTTTAAAAATTTTACCATACTTACCAGGTCTATCTTGTGTAAAAAAAGCTTTACCTTTATTGTCAATCAATAAGGCAAATGTAACCACAATAAATATTGGGCATAAAAATACAATCCCTAGTAAAGATAGTATCTTATCTATTAGTGTTTTAAAATAATTTTTGTACATATAATCTTAGAGACAAATTTAATTATTTAACTAAATATTTAAGTTTTTTTTAACACTTTTTTCCTTAAATTTCATTAACAATCAAATCATACTCATAACCCTTTGATAATAAATACTTTATAGCTTTTTGCTTTTTTTGATATTCTTTTAACGCTCTGAAAGTGGGGATGATTTTTTCTAAAATTGTCTTAATTGCAGCTGAATATTCATTATCATCTATTTCACCATAAGCTTTAATGATTAGTCTTTCCGAAATTCCTTTTTGTAATAAATTTATTTTTATTTTATTTCTACCCCATTTTTTAATGTAAAACTTCCCTCTTACATAACTTCTTGTAAATCTTTCTTCGTTTAGGTAGTTTTCTTTGATTAGGTATAATAAAATTTCTTCTTTTGCTTCGGGGATAAGTAAAAACTCTTTCATTTTTTGTTCTACCTCGGTATGACATCTGTCTTGGTAAACGCAGTAGTTTACCATTTTTTGCTTAATTTCATCAAACGTATAAGATTTTTTCTTTGGTAGCATCTAACTATTATAAAAGAGAATAACTATTCAAAACAAATCCGAAAGATCGCTTTCGGATTTATGTATTTATAAGGTTTTAATCTTTTTAGATTTTAATCGATATATGATTAAAGAAGCTCCTATAATGGCTAGCGCTGGCAGATAATCATCAATAGGAATCTCTTCATCACCTGGAGGATTACCTGGTCCAGATTGAACTTGACTAGCACCTACTGCAGAACCATTGGTGGTTCCTGTTGTTCTATTTTCAGATTGCTGGAATGAGTTTTCCTCTTGTTGAGCCCAAACAAAACAACTTGACATCAATAAAAAACTCAATAAAATATTTTTTATCATCTGGAAATTACTTTTGCGTTTATTTTTTCATTAGCAAATATAATGCTAATTACATTAACTCCGTTACTTAGAACGCTATTTTCTATCAATAATTGTTTAGTTTTAGGTTTGATAGATTTGATTAATTTACCTGAAACATCATAAACTAGGATTTCATTGATAGTTTTATAAGCCTCGATTACGATATCTTTTTCTTGGTAGTATATTCTTACTTTCTCTTTTTCTAAATTAGATACATCTAAAGTACTCTCTGGTTGATAGGTAATTTCAAAACGATTATTGATTTCACCTTGTTGTGAGACATCAAATGTATATGACTCATTTTGAAGGTTAGTATATGTATTTAACAATTTATCGTGTAGATAAATTTCTTGACCTGTGGCAAAAATACCTTCAGTTTTTGTAAGGGCTATTTTATATGTACCTGCAGTTGCCAACTTAGTTCCTAAAGCTACAACATCAGATGATGATAATGGGTATTTTCGCCCTTGTATGGTAAGTTTATTAGTACCCAATACACTATAAAAATCATCACTAGGAGCTTCTAGTTTCTCGGCATCAAAATCTCTATCTAAATTATCTGTAGCGCCTTCTACATAAGCTATTAAATTATTATAAGAATTATTAGCTGGTGTAATAAGTGACAACCAAAAACGGTCTTTTTGATCATACTTTATTCTGCTTACAAAATTACTAGTGGCTGCATTACGCATACTGTTATTAAATATCAGACTACCAGCTTGTTTAGCTTCAACTATAAAGCCTTGCCCTACTTTTACAGAGCTTGTAGGTGCTAAAGTATCTGGATTACCATAACCTGGTGCTACAGAACCAGAACCATTCCAGATTGCATAGTTAGCTCCACTGTAACTGCTACCCAAAGAAGTTGGGTTATTTTCGTGGTTAGTCCAAAAATAGAATTTTTTATTGATTAAAAGCTTATTTGTTTCGTAGAACCCTGTTAATCCATCTAATTCTAAATTCGATGGGTAAGGATTACCTACTAAATTATAGCCATTTCCGTTTTTGGTAACTGCAGTAGTAACAGAGGTACCATTGTTAGGAACTCCTACAAAACTACCTTGATACTGCTGATTATTTACAGAAGTGTAATTATCTGGTACTCTAATCGCATATCCTACACCTGGTGTAAATGTAGCAGTAGATACATTAGGAACTGTATCAAAGAAATCTGTTCCTTCATTGTAGGTATAGAATCTTCTTGCTACTGTGTTTGGTGAGAATAATTGAAAAACCTGACCAGAAACTGGGGCACTCCAATAAACATAATCAAGTCTATTTAGGTTATTGGTAGTATATCTTTTAACTTTGACATTGCCTGTATTGCTTACTGTAGGTGTATTATTTACTTGGATTAAATTACCATCGTTCTCTACAGAGAAGTTGTTTTCTCCCGCACTGTAAAGAGTATTATAAACTGTAAGAGTTTTACTGTCTTCAATTTTAAAAATTGCTGGAGAAACTACTTCAAAATTATTTCTTGCATACGCCTTAGAGTCTAAGACTTTAGCAGTAGAACCTGTGGTATTATCACCCGAAATTTTAAGATTATAATATCCTTTAGTAGCATAATCAGAAACTGTAGGATTAGCAGGCAATGCATTAAATTCTGTAATCGTTTGTACATCTGTTCTGGTGTATTCTACGGTACTGCCGTCTGCAAGAACAATATTTTCTATACTTGGCTGAATAGAAGTCTGTGCGCTTCCACTAAAACCATCTGCATCACCCGTTTTAAAAGTACCACCGTTTTCTACAGTTACCGTTTGTGTACCTGTAGGTCCTACAATACCATCTGAATTCATAGAAAATACACCTCCGTTTTTCACTGTAAATGTACCATTAGCATTAAGCGTTAAATTAGAAGAAGAATTACCAACATTATTACCTGTTACTTCTATATTTTGATACATAATAGGTGCTGCATTTCTTATCGTTTGTCCAGAACCTGAGTTTGCAAATTCTACTACACCACCTGTTAAGGTATATGTTCCTGTTATAGTTGGTTGTGTACCTATTCTAGAAAGCTGTAATCTTCCTCCATTCATAGTTAGATTTCCAAATGAAGAACCATTATTAAAACTACCAGAAGTATTATCTAAAGCAATTCCTTTTCTAATTTCTAAAGTTCCTCCATTAAAAGAAATACTACCAGATGGTTGCAACATGAGTGCATCTGTATCTAATTCAACAATTATTTTATTTGTCAAATTTGATGGTACCCCATTACCCGAAACTTGATTAGCTTTACCTATGTAGTGGTAATTAGCACCTACATCAAATATTCTACTGGTAGTAGCGTCTGACCCTATTGCTACATTTCCTGTATAACTAGTTCCTCCTGCTACTATTCCTAATGGAGAAGTAATTTTTAAAATACTTCCAGAAGCAGCAGAAAAAGATTGATTGATTTGTCCACTTACTCTAGTAAGATTTAAAGCTGTATTCCCTCCATTAAAACCAAAATCTAAAGTTGCCCCAGATTTTACATTAAATGCACTATTGGTACCTAAAGCAAAATCTTGATTAATGAGTTTTACATAAGAACCAGAGTTAGTATTGAAAGTAATATTCGATGCAGTTGTGGCATTGGCTACATCTATGGTTTGGGTAGTAGCATCAGTAAGACCGTTACCTGTACCTGTGAAGTTAAAAACTGAACTTGATATACTAGTTGATAGTATACCCGAAGTAGAATTAACAGTTAAATCACCTAATAAATTAACTAAACAACTACCAGTAGTTCCACTATTTAAATCTATACTCCCATTACCATTTCCTATTATATTCCCATTTACATTTATTGTAGAAGAATTGGCATTAGACAAATTTATTTTCTTAGAAGAACTGTTAGTTAAGTTCCCATTAATAGTTAAGTTAATTGTTGGATTTGAAGTTGCAAATAAATTAATATTTCTATTAAATGTTGATTCCATAGTAAAATTACCACCTACAGTTGTAGCCATAGTTGTTCCAGCTGTAAACCTAAATGCATTTGTAGTAGATGTATTTGATCTGAAAATAAAGTCATTATGAGTAATATTTTTTGAAAAATTTCCTCCTAAGAAAACGTATGTTGCAGTACCTGATGAATCAAAAATCAAATTACCAAAACAAGCTGTAAAACCATTATAGGCATTTGCTGTTATATCTGTATTGCTAGGTATAAAAAAATCTGATGTACTAGAAGCTTGAGCCTGTATAACAAAATTAGAATTTGGTCTAAAATTTTCAGTACCTGCCCACAAAGTAGTACTTAGACCACTAGCAGAATAAGATGGATAATTAAAATATACAGTAGCATTATCTTCAATTTCAAAAGTACCATTATTAGTCAATGCAGCATTAATTTGTAAAACCCCACCTGTTTTTACTAATAATTGAGTTGTACTTGTTGAAGACGCACTAACTGTTAGCACTCCACCAGATTCAATAATAATTTTATTTATATTTCTTGAACCTCCAGTAGTCATATTACCCAAAATATATACAGTTCTTACACTTGAAGGTAATGTAGGTGCTGCTATCCAGTTTGTTCCATCAAATGTCTCCCAATGAGCTAATGTACCCCAAGACAATCCAGTTCCATTAATAGTCCTATAATCATTAACATTATAAGAACTTACCGTAACAGGAATACTTACCGCTGTAGTGACTGCATTATAATTAGAATCTGCAGCTTGAGTTACCGATATAGTAGTTGTACCAGCAGCTACACCCGTTACTAGACCTGTGCCAGCTCCTACCGTTGCAATTGCCGTATTAGCAGAGCTAAAACTCATTGCACCTGTTGAAGTAGAAGTAATGGTAGCGGTTCCTCCTACAGAAATAGTTATTGTAGTGGGCGAAAACACAGGATCCGCTTTATTAATCGTAAAATTAAATGTAGCTGGCGCGCTAGTTCCTCCTGTATTAGAAGCCGTAATAGTTACTGTATAACTACCAGCCGCAGTAGGCGTTCCTGTAATAACTCCTGTAGCTGTATTAAGTGATAACCCTGGAGGTAAAGTACCAGATGCTAATGCATAGGAAGTTGGAGAATTAGTGGCTATTACATTATACGTAAATGATGCATTGTATGTACCCGTTAAATTAGCTGGTGTAACTACAGGAACTGCGGGCAAAATAGCATTGGTATTTCCTACCACTATTAAGTTTGTTCCATTTACTAAGCTTACTCCTGTAGCAGTAGTAGTACTAGTAGCCAGAGTAACAGGATATAAAACATAAGATGTAGTATAATTACCAACTTCACCAGTTGTAGTATTTATAAAATTTGTAGCTTCATTTATTGGTTTGCTAGCAACCCAAGTTGGCGTAATGGTAGCTGTAGTAGCCGCACTAGAATTTAAATTCCATTCTAGAGTTACTACTTTTGTATTATCATAAACAGCATTGGTAATAGATTGTTTTACTAAAGCACTAATGTTGGAAGTACCACTAGTATTTTTAATTTTAATAGGCGTATAATTGGTATCCGAAAAGCCTACAGGATAAAACACATCTGCAGAAGCTACACTCTGTATCAATCTTCCTGTACCAGCAGTTACAGCATAGCTACTAGAGGTAGAGTTTATGGTAGAACCTGTGGTAACATTATAATTTCCTAGATATAATTTACCATTAGAAAAATCTAATGAATTATTAATTGTGATATTAAGATTAGGAGTAACACCAGCTGCACTATTTATTTTTAGATTACCAAAATTGCCCGATGTACCATTTATGGTTTGCGCTGCACTCCCTTGGAAAATAACCGTTCTGTTGGAAGGAGTTAATGTTCCATTATTAGTCCATGCTGCTCCTGCACCAAAAACAATTAAATCTGCATAATTTTGAGTAGCACCTTGAACTAAAGTACTTCCACTTCCTATAGTAATGGTAGATGCAGATCTAGGACTATTGATTACATCTGGCATATTGATAGATGCATTACTAGTAAGCACTACATTATTTGGCACTCCTGCACCAACTGTTGTTGCACTACCTGTCCACTCAGACGTTACACCAAAACCAGTTACACCATTATACTCTAATGTAGATGTGTTGGTATAAATAGGTGCATTAGTCTGTACATAACCTCCTGTTGCTATTCTTAAAATCCCTTGTATTGTGGTAAGATTATTCCCAAAATTAATCCCATTGTTTAGAACCGTGGTTACATTACTTGGAATCGTAAGATTACCGCTGGTTACTGTTTTTAAACCATTTGTTATATTTAATACTGAACCAGATATACTTGAATCTAATATCTGAGAGCCTGTAATTTTTATATTTCCTCCTGTTCCTGATAAAGTTAAATTTTTACCATTCAAATCTATAGTACCTGCAAGTAATTGTAATACATCTCCTGAATTTCCATTTACTGTAATATTATTGTTGAATTGTAACAATCCTGATCCATTGTGTATTAAATAGCTATATGTTTCGCCTGATGCATTTGTAACGGTTTGAGTAGAAGCTCCATTGAAGAAAACTGCTCTTCCGTTTGCATTAAAAGTACCTGAATCACTCCAATTTCCTGCAATATAAAGATCTCCTGATGTTCCATTTAGATTAAGAGTACTAGAAGTTCCTATGGTAAGATTACCTGCCAATCCTCTGTTTGAATTTGGTAAATTAACTGAGGAGTTAACCAACGTAACATTCTGTGGAACTCCATTTCCTGCAGTTGTAGAATTACCTGTCCACTCAGACGTTACACCAAAACCGGTTACACCATTATACTCTAATGTAGATGTATTGGTATAAATAGGTGCATTAGTCTGTACATAACCTCCTGTTGCTATTCTTAAAATCCCTTGTATTGTGGTAAGATTATTCCCAAAATTAATCCCATTGTTTAGAACCGTAGTTACATTACTTGGAATGGTAAGATTACCGTTGGTTACTGTTTTTAAGCCATTTGTTATATTTAATACTGAACCAGATATACTTGAATCTAAGATCTGAGAGCCTGTAATTTTTATATTTCCTCCTGTTCCTGATAAAGTTAAATTTTTACCATTCAAATCTATAGTACCTGCAAGTAATTGTAATACATCTCCTGAATTTCCATTTATTGTAATGTTATTGTTGAATTGTAACAATCCTGATCCATTGTGTATTAAATAGCTATATGTTTCGCCTGATGCATTTGTAATGGTTTGAGTAGAAGCTCCATTGAAGAAAACTGCTCTTCCGTTTGCATTAAAAGTACCTGAATCACTCCAATTTCCAGCAATATAAAGATCTCCTGATGTTCCATTTAGATTAAGAGTACTAGAAGTTCCTATGGTAAGATTACCTGCCAATCCTCTGTTTGAATTTGGTAAATTAACTGAGGAGTTAACCAACGTAACATTTTGTGGAACTCCGTTTCCTGCAGATGTAGAATTACCTGTCCACTCAGAGCTCACACCAAAACCAGTTACACCATTGTAGATTAATGTAGATGTGTTGGTATATGTAGGTGATTGATTAAAAAATCCACCAGCGTTAATCTGAGCTGCACCACTTAAAGTAAGTGTAGAAGAACTAAGGGTAACACCTGCCGCTGTCTGAAAAAGACCTGTAACGGTTCTGTTTGCAGAGTTAAGGGTAAGTCCTCCTTGTAAAATGGTAACATTAACTGGTCCGTTTGTAATAGGCCAAAATACATCACCATTATTAACACCATAACTAGAAGTATTATTAAAAATTAAAGTTCCTGCAGAGCCATAGGTAAAATTACTACCTGTAGCCCAACCTCCTGCGTCTAACTGAAAAGAACCATTAACAGTAGTACTAGCACTACGTGTAATACTTGCATTGGTATATACAGTATGTGAAGGCATAATGGTTACTTGGTCTGTAGAATTTGGTACTGTACCCGTATTCCATACAGTAGCATCATTCCAACTACCAGATTTTACCGAAACTACACCTGCTGATAACCATTTTGCAAACAAATTAACATTATTTGCAGGTATCGTAAAAGTATCGCCAGCATTGTAAGATGTACCACTACCGTCTGCAGCGGTATTCCAACCATTAAATGTATAACCAGTTTTGGTTAATGTTCCTGCTCCAGATAAAGTAACTGTGGTATTATAATTTCCGTTTTGTGTAGCAGGCGCTGTTCCTCCATCATTAGTATTGCCATTATAAACCACGTTATAACTATTGATATTCCATCTTGCATAGAGAGTTACATTAGATGTACCCATAGTATAAGATGCACCATCTGTATATACTACACCACCACCAGCTGTAGTAGCCCAACCTGCAAAAGTATAGCCTGTTTTGGTAAAACCGTTTGCATTCAAATTAGCTGAAGCAGCTGTTGCAATTGTTTGTGTAGCCATACTACCTCCATCAGAACCATTACCATCAAAAGTAATGGTATTATTATTAGGCGTCCATTTTGCATGGAGTGTGGTATTAGCATTGATTGTAAAAGTACTAGCAGGTGTTCTATCGGTACCTGTTCCATTTGCTAACGTATTCCAGCCGCCAAATGTATAACCTGTTTTTGTAAGTGTACCTGTATTTCCTAAAACTGTAACCGTAGCACCAGAAACATAAGGACTTGAAGAATCTATAGGTGCAGTTCCTCCATCATTGCTGTTGCCGTTGTAAGTCATTGTGAAACTACTAACTACCCCAGTCAATTTTACGTCATCAATTCTGTATTCATCAGTTGATGTTGTTCTAAATCTAATTGTAGTAACATTGGAAGGGATTGAAGTCGTTGATGTCCTTAAATAATAAGTAGTAGCATAACTAGTTCCTGTACCTGTTGCTAAGACTGGCCAAGAAATTGTAGTGTAAGTTCCCGTTGTCCCAGTTGTACTATATTCAACAATTAAAGTAGATCCATTTGGTGCATTAGCAGCTTTGCCAACTCCAAAGCTTAGGCTTAGACTTGAATATGAAGACGCATTAATTCCATCAATTATAAATGTCTCTCCTGTAGCATTAAGCATTACATTCCAAGTTCCTGAAAAACCCGTATAACCCAATGATGGGTTACTAGTTCTCATATCCCCAGTTCCTGAATAAGTAAGACCATCTTCATTGAATCTATTATTTGTTTCGTGTGTTGCAATTGCATCACCAGTTGCACCACCAGTACCATTGTACATATTTTCACTGAAAATTGTAACCTGCCCCCAACCAAAAACAGAAACTAAGGTGAAAAATAAGGCATAGTAATACCTTTTAAAAGTGTGTAATTTTATCATCATTTGTGTCTTTTAACTAAAAAAATAAATTTTCTTCATTTCTCTTTCTAAAATCATGATGAGATTATTTAGTATAATTTTCATCAAATTATAGAACAGAGCGGCATAGTTACAAATTTTTTTTTATTATTAATTATTAAATTTTATTAATTTATTAACAATACACTCAAATATTCACAAACCATCATTATTACAACATACAAAACAAATCACAGATTAACAATAAGTTATAAAACATCAACAAAAAATAACAAATTGTTAAATTATGTTAAATTAACATTTCTCCAAAACTCGCCTCTCTAGTCTAAAATTCTTATTAAAGACAACAGTAAAAAATAAAAAAACTTTAGTTTATTTCCCTTATGTATTAGGAAATAAACTAAAGTTTATATCTAGAATTAATGGTATTAAAAAATACTACTTTTTCAATACTTTTTTAGAGATAGTTCCATTTTGTGTTTCTGCATTGATAATATAAACTCCCGCAGAAAGATTCTGTGCATCCATTTGAACTGTCTTTACAGATTCATTTTTTTGAAAAACTAATTTTCCAGTAGCATCATAAACGCTTACTTTTTTGACAATCGAAGGTGATTGAAGTACAAAATATCCTCCAGATTGATAAACTACTGCATCTTTTTTGGTATTGCTATCAGTAGTTAAAGTTCCGTTGGTATAAACAATTTCAAATCTAGAATCACTTACACCTTGTTTTGCAGTAAAGGTATAATCGTTTTCAGAAAGATTAGTTACTACACCTGTAAGATTATCTCTAAGATAAACAGACTGCGTATTTTCGAAAATTCCCTCTCTCTCTGACAAAGAAATGGTATAGTTGCCATCCGTATGAAAAGATGCACCTAGTGGTATTACATCATCTTTTACCATCGGATATTTTCTGCCTTGTATGGCTAGTTTTTCGTTTCCTAATAGAGAATAAAAAGAATCTGAACCTACAACCATTAGTGGCGCATCATAATCTATTTCAAAATCATCCGTTGCTTCTTGTTTATAGGCTACCAAAATTTTATTGGCTACATCTAACGGTGTAGTAAGCTGAAGCCAAAAACGGTCGGTAGTTTCATTTGCTGCTTTTGTAGAAGAGCTTCTATTAAAAAATACAGAGTTTGTACTACCAGAACGCATAGAATTTTTAAAAACTACATTACTAGTACCCGCAACTTTAGATTGTACAATAAAACCTTGCCCTACTTTTAAATATTGAGTAGGCGTAGCTGAGGTTTTAGAAGCAGGACCAGTAGCTGGCACTCCACCACTTCCATTATAGATTGCATAATTATTAACCGCACTTCCGTTAGGATAATTTGATCCTTGCATAGCAGGATTAGGATTAAGGTTTGTCCAGAAATATGCAATTTTATTAAGAGTTGCGCTATTAGCTGTAAAGAATTTTTCTATATCCACATTAGAAGGATATGGATTGGCAATCATATTAAATCCGTTAGTTGTTTTTTTGACTTGTACCGTTACATCTCCATTATTTGGAATCCCTGTATATTCTCCTACTACCGTGGTAGCGGTATTAGTAAGATTATTAGCAGCTCTTATGGCGTATCCTACACCTGGCATAAAACTATTGACACTAGGATCTACTGCCACGAACATATCATTCGCTTCGTTATAGGTATAAAATCTATTATTGAGCGTATTAGGCGAAAAAGATTTCAGATTTTGCCCAGAAACAGGCGCTCCCCAATAATTATAATCATTTTTTTTGAGACTGGTATTTCTTCTGACAAGCACAGTACCTATGTTTGCACCGCTATTAGTAGCATTGTTTAGCTGTACCAAATTCCCATCTGATTCCACTTGGATTATACCATTATTAATCAAATTATAATTAATATTTACAGATTTATTTGAATTAATAATGATTTTTTTTCCTGAATTTACCGTAACAGAACAAGCATTAAAACTATTTCCGCTATAATCAGCATCTATAATTACAGCAGAATTGGCAGTAGGTGCGGAAGGAGACCAAGCTCCATTCCATGTCACTGTATTAGCACATTTGGTTACATTTTGTACCAATCCTTCGAAAGAAGTTCCCTTATTATCATACCCTAAGTAAAAATAAGACCAATAGATGTTCGTTGGATTATAAGGATATACTCTGATGGTGATTTTTTCTGAAGGATAAAGTATAAAATTAGAAGGAAAAACCCAAGATTGAACGGCCTGACTACTTCCGATAGTACCTACTGTAGAATTGGCGGTATTTTTTAAAGCAATTTGTTCTCCTGTAAAGTTACCAGTTTTGGAATAAAAAACTTGATAATTCTGCGGTGAGCCACTAAAAACCCAAGGAGTTATATTAAACTTATTTAAAACAACTTGGTTTCCTACATTTGCTTTTAAATCATATTGTAAGTAATATGAACTATTAAGTGAATTACCTGTACCACCCCAATCACCAGAATAAAAACTAGAATATCCTCCTAAAAGAATAGTATTAGAGCTAGAAGAAAAATTATTAGAAGTAACTCCAGAATCGTAATAAGTAGGAGTAAGTGATGTATTATTAGCAACTCCTTCCCATCTTACCAAAACTTTAGAAGCATCAGCTGAAACCAACACCGTAACGGTAGCATCAGCAGAAACACCATAAGCGTTAGTCAATTTATATGTAAATGTGTCAGTTCCTGCAAAGTCTAATTCTGGCGCATAGGTAATGCTAGAAGTTCCATTAATGGTAGCTGTACCATGAGTCGGATTAGCAGATAAAGCTATAGAAGTTAAAGAAGGATATGAATCATTATTCAAAACATCTAAAGCAATAGAATTATTGACAGTAGTGGTAAATGAATCATTAACAGCAACCGGAGCAGTGCTGTTGATATTGGTATAAGTTCCCGTAACAGTAGGTCCTGCACCATTAGAAACATTACTACCATCTGTATATTTAATATGGAAGTTATCATTATTTCCATAAATATATATCCTAATGTATAAAACTTCTCCAGGTTTAATCACCCCAGTATCAGTAAGTGATTGTTCGAAAGTATTCCAATTGGTAGTAGCGATTGTTTCATCTGCTATTACAAAATAATTCGTAAATGCAGAACTTTTAGATGCTCTTACCTGAAACTTTACGGTATTTCCTTGAGATCTATATTGAAAATTAAGCTTATCAGCCTCTATTTTGTATTTTGATTTTGGTGAAACCATCAACTGCACATAATTAGAAGAATTAAGTGAGGCACTATACTGCATACCAGAAATCATAAAAAAAGTTTCTCCCCAGTTTTGGCTTGAAATAGAAGCAGAAGATGGGTTCACACTAATTGAATGCTGATTAAGCGCAGATGTGTTTGTAACATTAGGAACATAATTGGCTTCATTCCACCTTACTAGATTTACCTGAGACCATAAAAAAAATGGCCACAGCAATAACAGTAGTAGTAATTTTTTAGTTATCATTATTTTTGTGTTTTACGAATATTAATCCTTTGTGTGAAAATTAATATTCAAATTTCAGAAGATATTTTTAATACCTTCTTATAGTGTTATCATATTGATTGCAAAGGTAATAAAAAAAACATTATGTTAAATTAAAAATCAATTTATATTATCAATAATAATTTTTTATTAAATTATTATCAAAAATAAAGCCAAAAAAATTGCATAAAAAAAAGCAGAGTCTAGCTCTGCTTTATAAATTAAACATTAAAATAATTTTCTGTTATTTTTTTGTAATTTTTTTAATAACATTTCCTTTATTAGTTTCAATATTTAAAACGTAAATACCTGATAAAAACTTAGAAGAATGCACCTCAAACACCTTTTTACCCGGCATCGCTTGAAAGGATAATTTACCCGAAGCATCATATATCTTTAATGAAGATATCTCGTCTGGAGAATCAATGATGATATACTCTAAAGACTGATAAACTTTTATTAATTTATTCAAATCATCAGATGTATTTAAAGTCCCTAGATTAGAATATTGAATTACAAATCGATCAGCAAAATCACCTGCCTTTGAAGAAAATACATATTTTTCATTAGAAATATCTGTGGTTACTCCTAAATATTTATCATACAAAAATATAGATTGCTGAGATTCAAACACCCCTTCCTTAGCACCAACAGAAATTTCGTATTGACCGTCAAGACCTAATCTGGCTCCTAAACTTATCTCATCTGATGGATTAAAAGGATAACCTCTTCCTTGTATTGCTAATTTTTTATTATCTAAACTAGAATAGAAACTATCACCACCATATACTAGAAGCTCTGCATCATAATCTTCCTCATAATTATTAGTACTTCCTTGTGGATAACCAATTAAAATAGGACTTACAAAATCTAAAGGTGTTTTAAGAGAAATCCAAAATCTGTCTTTTTCCACATTGGTTCTTTGGTTATTATTACTCATTCTATTAAAGAATACAGATGTAGAATTATTATTTCTGATACCGTTATTGTTTTCTAAGCTTAGATTATAACTTCCCGTATTTCTAACTTTCACTATAAAACCTTGCCCCACTTTTATAAATTGATTTGGAGTAGTGCAAGTTGAGCAATTGCTAGGAAAACCAATAGGATCATTATTACCAGTTCCAGAAGCATAAGGAGCAGACACACCACCAGTTCCGTTTAAGATGGCATAATTATTTGTAATTTGAGTACCGTCTGGTAAGTTACTTGGATAATTAGCACCTTGCATTTTAGGATTGTAATTAGTATTTGTCCAAAAATAAGCAGTGTTATAAATAATACTGCTATTCGTTCCATAATTATAAATAGCATAAAAATCTATATTAGAAGGATATGGATTAGAAATCAAATTATATCCTTGTCCTGCAGCAGATTTTACCACCGGAATACTAGCCAAGCCATTATTAGGAATCCCTATAAAACTATGAGGAATAACAGATGAAGAATTGGCAAGAATATTAGAAGCCCTGATAGCATATCCAATGCCCGCTGTAAAAGGTGTAGTAGAAGGATTAGATACAGCATAGAAGAAATCATTTGTTTCATTGTAGGTCATAAACCTATTATTCAACGTATTAGGCGAAAAAGATTTAAGCATTTGCCCAGAAACAGGTGCTCCCCAATAAGTATAATCTAATCTTTTCAAATTGGCATTTCTATTAACAGTAATATCACCAATATTTACAGAAGAATTATTGATTTGTAAAAGATTAGCATCATTTTCTACCAATACATCACTTGCCGCAGCTTCATTTTTCAAATAGTTTTGAATAGTAAGACTAGACTTAGCATTAATGGTAAGCTTACCACCAGATTTTACGATAACACTTCTTGCTAAACCATGAGTTCCCGTGGTTAAAGATGGTAATTCTACTGGAGTTCTCACAATAACACATTTTGCAATTGTAGGTACTGCAGATGGTTTCCATTGAGCACCAAGATTCCAGTCTATAATACCTGGCTCTTTCCAGGTTTTGGTATCATTATCTACAGTAAAAGAACCTATAGCAGGACACCCATTACTGAAGGTAGCACTAGCACCCAAAGCCCAATTTATATCTTCTAATTCTATAGCAGTTGGTTTCACACAAACAGTAGATCTTAAATTGCTTCCTAATGGCGTATTACAATCTGTATCATATAAAGTTGTGCTTCCACTAGACCAAGAAAATGGCGTAGTGATTGTTTTGAAACCGTAGATTCTAACATTGTCAACAGTTGTAATCCCTTCTATGAAACCACTCCCACCACCACTAAAAGACCCTGCATAAGAATAAACCGAAAATCTTAATTTGAAATTGGTTGAAGTAAAGTTAGTTCCTGGAATATTGTAAGAAAATTTTTCCCATTTTAATGGATTTCCTCTTGTACCTATGAATTGGTCTAAGGTATTCCAATTTGTTCCTCCGTTTAATGAATACTCAATAAGCGTATATCCTTCTGTAAAATTACTTGCAATGGTAAAATTATACAAATCAAAATCAACCTTTAAATTTAAAAATCCACTTACATCAAGATTATTAGATGTTAATCTATTTAAAATTGATTGCGCAGAACTACCTCTACTGATATCTGTATTAATCATTGCAAAACCTTCGCCAAAATACCCCGAAGACATTGCAGGGGATAACCCTTCATAACCCTCTGCTATTTGTGGTATATAGGGACTGTTTCTTCTTTGCCAAAACCCAATCGAATTGGTATACGCGCCATTTACTTCGTTGGTAAAAACACCCAAACCAGAGTCAAATTTTTCAAAAATTACATCTTGATATTTATCTCCAGAAGCCGTTACAAGCAAAGTAGGATCGTCTTCGCCACAAATAGAAGGTTTATTAGTACTAAATGCTACCGTTGGATTTGGATCTACTCTAGCCTCTACAGGATATCTAAAAGCTGTTTCGCATCCTGTAGAGCTTACAGCTGTAACATAATAAGTAGTAGTGGAAGAAATAGAAGGTGTATTATAAATATTGCCAGAACCTAGCAGTGCACCACCGTAGATACTGTCATACCAATTGTATGAAACGGCACTTGCATTACCAGTTGCAGAAAGTCTTACTGAGCCAGCACCACACCTTTCTCCATCAAAAGGGTTAACATTATTAACGTTCAAAACTTTAGCGGGACAATCTGTAACAACTTTAAATATATAATCCTCCATTTCACCATAGCCCGAAGTTGTAGAACAAGAAGTAAAATCATCATCACGAACAGAAAAAGTACCAATTCTTAAGGTATAATTTCCCTCGGCTTGACCAACTGGAATAATAAATCCAAAGGTAACAGATGGAGTGGTAAAAGAAATCATGTTATACACTTCTTCTCCCGCATCGTTAAAATCTCCATCTTTATTCCAATCTACCCAAGCTTTCCAAGTACCATTCTGCCTAGGAACTCTGCTAGAACCACTAGATGCTAAAATATTAATCGCAGTACCTTGAGGCTGTTCTGCAATTGGCGTAAAAGAGGTGAAATTTTGATAACCAGAAGCCCATGTAGAAGTATTGGGAACTGTATTATTAAGTACACCAACAAATTGAAAGCTATTGATATACAATCTTGGTTTGTCTGTATTGGTAAAGTTTGGTGTACAATAAGGAGTCCATACAAATGTCGTACCAGAAGCAGGAAGTGCACTTGTTCTTGTTCTTACAATACTATTGTTTGCTCCGCCAGCATTAGTATTATTAAGCCAAGCTACATTAGAGCCTAAACTTCTATTATTAAAATCTGTATTACTGGCACCTCTTAAACCAACTTGCGCATTTAAAATAGTAGAAGAAGTAGTGGTACAAGTACCATACACAAAACTAATTTTGTTAGAGCTTTCTTGCAATCTAATTTGAAAATTCCAATTCCCATCTTGATTTTTCCGTAAAACGTTTTTCCACTGCACCACAAATGTTCTATTAGGAGCGGTACCAATGGTAGCATAGCTAATTTCTCTACCAGCATTCAAAAGCGATAATGTGCCAGAAAATAAATCCATACCTAATGCACTTATTGCATTAGAGTAACCAGCGTTTGAAGAAATAGGCGTAATATTATTTGTAGCAGGAGCTGTAGCTCCAAAAGTGATATAACCATTGTAATTAACCCTACAAGAAGTATAATCTGCACCATTCATCTGAAATGCAAATGGAATGGTAATCGCACCTGAAACCCCATCATCCCAAGACGCCAAAGTAGTAGATTGAGCGATTAAAGTAGGAGAAGTAAGCTCAGTGTATGCACCAGAATTTTCAGAGAAAGTATAATTAGACATTTGAGCAGCAACACCAACTACCTTAAATATCAATACTAAGGATAGTACTCTATAGAGAAACAAGAGTATTTTTTCTTTCATGTTTAGACTTTTATTAGTTTATTCAACACAAATATAAACTTATTTTTTCAATAAATTATCATATTTATAACAATATTATTATATAATTAAAAATAAAAAAATAATTCCAAAACAAATTAATTTAACTTAAAAACCAATTAAAAAAAGACTTTTAAAGAAAAAACAACAATAAAACTACATAAAAAAGTAAAATAAAATTACTGACATAATTCAAATATATGTAAAAAATCATCACAATATATTTTGTCTTTAAGAAATTTTAATAATTAAATTCATTATTTTAACACAATTAATTGATTTTTAAAAACAAATCACTTATAACTCATTATAATTTCAATTATTTTTAAAAATATTAGTATATATTTATATAAAATCATTAAATTTGTGAAACTAAAAAAAGACTAAAAAATGAAAAAACTACTACTCTCTTTTTCTTTACTATTCGCTTCTTTTTGTTTTTCACAAGCAAATGCAACTTACCAAACCAGAGCTAATTTGGTAACCGAAACCAACATCACTCAACATGTCACTGATTTAGTTGCAATTGGCATCAGACATGGTGATGCTACCAACCTTACAAGAAATAGAGCTGCTAGAGATCTTATCATCCAGAAGTACAAAGACTTTGGCTATATAGACAATGATGCACAACCTGCAATTGATGAAATATCTACTCAGACATTTACCGCCAACTCTCAATCTTTACAAAACATCATTGTTACTAAAAAAGGAACTACTTATCCTAATGAATATGTAATTGTTTGTGGTCACTTTGATAGTGTAGCTGCGGGTGTTGGGGCTAATGATAATGGTAGTGGTGTAGCCACAATACTAGAGTTAGCCAGAATCCTAAAGAATGTACCAACAGAATATTCTATAAAATTTATTAATTTTAATGCTGAAGAAGACGGTTTACTAGGTAGCAAAGCATATGTTACCAATGTTGTAAACTCTACAACTCCTAAAATGAAAATACGTTTAGTATTAAATATTGATATGATAGGGGGTATTGCTAGTCAAAATAACAATACTGTATTCTGTGAAGCTGATAATTATAACGGGACTACTACAGGAACAAAAACCACTAATGATGCAGCAAGCCTTACATTTACCAACCAACTGAAAACTTATATTGATAATTATTCTGGTGGACTTACTGGTATGATGAGCAATGCTTATTCCTCCGATTATATGCCTTTTGAAAACAATAGCGAAATTATTACTGGCTTATATGAAAGACCAACTAACAAAACTAGTGGTGCGGTTGTAGACCCTAATCCTTATTATCATAAAAGTACAGATATAATTACTAATATGTCTCTACCCTATGTTACAAAAATTGCCAAAGGTGTAGTAGGAGCTGTACAACATTTTGCGGTAGCTAGCACTTCCACTACCCTAGCTGTCTCTGATATAGATAAAACAAAAGATTTCGAATTCTTCCCTAATCCAGCAAAAGAAACATTAAATATTAGCTTAGATCCTTCAATCACAGATTTTAGTTTTGAAATTTCTGACCTTAATGGAAGAAAGATACTAACTACAAAAAATCAAAAACAAATCAATACAAGTCAATTGAAACCAGGTATTTACATTGGAACACTAGAAACTGAAAAAGCAACAGTAAACAAGAAATTTATCATTCAGTAATTATGTTCACTATATAAAGAAAAAACCAAAGTAAATATTTACTTTGGTTTTTTTTGTTTTAATAAATGACGATATTCTTTCTCTATCTCCCGCCATACTATATTCTTATCAAAATATTGAGATATAATTTGTCTGGTATTCTGCTTCAGGTTTTTTCTCAGCTCAGGCACTTGTATCAGAGCATGCATAGCACCTTCTAGTAATTTTCTATCTTTCTTAGGAACGATAATACCGTTTTTGTAATCTTTTATGATTTCGTTACATCCCGAAATATTGGTCACAATACTTGGCAACTCCATAGCTCCTGCTTGTATAACAGCATTAGGAAAACCCTCTCTATAACTTGGCAACACAAAGACATCACTTATTGCATAAAAAGGTCTTACCTCTTGCTGGTATCCTATTTCCAAAATATTGGAGTTGTTTTCTATAATAGAAAACATTTTTCTCTTTTTCGTACTTTTTTCATTTTCTCTAGGCCCTACTAAGATTAATTTAATGTTAGGTGTTTTTTTTGAGAGGTGATTAAAAGCACTAACTAATTCTCTCAATCCTTTGTCTATTACCAACCTTCCTACAAATAAAAAAACAAAATCTTCATCGTCTATTCCATATTTTTTTCTTGTAAGCTTTTTAAATTCATCTGTAAAATGTGACGGATTATATTCTTCTAAATCTATTCCGTTTATATTTCCGTGCGCAATTACTTTTAATGGTTTTTTAGTAATTTTATGTTTTATAAGATCCTGCTTCACTCCGTTTCCTTCCGGATATACATTTGTAGCGCATCTACATAGCAGTTTATCCATTATAATTAAGGTATGTTTCATATAACCTTCTCTGTGCGGAAAAATAAGTCCTGTAAAAGTGTGCATCCTGATAGGAACTCCTGCCAACAATCCTGCCAACATAGAAAGAAGTCCCGCTTTTGGAGTAATGGAATGTATGATGTCTGGCTTTTCTTTTTTGAAATATTGATACAAGTGCCAAAGTGAGGCAAGGTCTTGTTTCAAAGAAATGTGTCTGTGCATTTCAATAGGATGAATTTTCACCCCTTCTCTTTCTTTTACTAATTCTAGATCAGCTCCTTCGCCAGAAATAGCGGTTACATCAAAATCTTGGTTCAAGAAATTCAACTGACCTTTTAATAAAAGATTAAGAGACATAGGAACAGTAGAAATTCTAAAAAGTTTTGGCTTCACCATACTTATAATCCAAATAAAATTTTTAATAAATTCCTTTTCATCATTCTTCCTCTATTTTGTATGCTTTATACCTAATGATTATAAATTGGTTATTTGTTTTTTTAATAAGTTTAAAATGAAAAAATCTAAATTCGTCTTTTTCTAAAAACCAAAAGGCTGGTATTGATTTTTTAACGATGGTACAATCCACCCTGTTTTTTATTTTGATATAAAGTGTAAAGATATAAAACAAAACCAAAAGGAATAGCGAGAACCGTTAAAAATTTTCTGGGAGATTCTTCAATAAAATTTCTGTTCTTACTTTTGAAACTGTGCGAAACATAATGTACTATATCTAGCATTCTCTTTTTTCTGGATTTAGAAAGCAACATCCCTTGTTTTCTGATAAAAGCAAAACCTTTGGGATTTTTATAATACTGTCTCCACATATTATTAGAAGAACCTTCTGATTGATAATCTACCAAACACACCACTTCATTTAAGGTTGCCAATTGGTAATCTTGGTCTGCCATCAGATATTTATACCCTAAACCTACATATTTCTCCCCTTCAAATAGAGGATATTCTGGATATTGGTTCATTACCTCGGTTCTGTAAATCAGTTTTTTATCACCAATTCCACCATTAAGATAAAAACCTTCTAAAGTTGTGCATTCTGTAGTAAACTGACTACCAATCAACTTGCCATTAAAATAAGCATCTAAAGCAATAATTCCGCTATATTTTTTTTGATATTCACCTAAAGAATTCCATTTTTCTAGAATTAATTCTACTGCATTTTTTGGTGCCAAATCATCATCATCTATACAAGTGTTGAGTTCTGTTTTACAATTTTTATACGCGGTATTGTGCGCACCATGCATTCCTTGATTTTCCTGTTTGATATACTGAATTTCTACCTTATTCTCATCTAAAAAACCTTTCACCACCTCATCTGTATTATCGCTAGAACCGTCATTAATAATCATCCACACAAAATCCTGATTCGTTTGAGCAGCCAAAGAATCATACAACCTAGGAAGTAGCGAAGCCCTATTGAAAGTTGGAGTAAAAATAGTGAGGGTTTTCATGATGATGATTGATTGATGATAGAATTTTACATTAATAATTTGTTTTTCTTACTTTACACTTTGTACCAATTTTTATACTTTTTTCTAATTTTTTGGTGTTTTCTTTGATGACAAAATAGGTTTAATCTTTAAAAACAAAGGCAAATAGCGAATTTTATTATAAATATTAATTTTATTATCAATAACTAAAAAATAAATTGGAATAAAAAAAAGAATTAACATATAACGCGAATTATATGCGGGAAACAAAATCAATCTTAAAAATAATGACAAAATTGTAGTAGCTACAATATTAAAAACATATATTGATTTATTCGGGTTTTTCTTAAAATTTATATATCCTAAAATAGTAATAATAAAAATTATAAACAACGTGAAAAATGTATATTTAAGAGCAAAAATATGCCCTGAAAAATAGTCTTTAAAATTAAATTCGGGTGTTTGTGATAAAGGATAAATTAATTTATTTACTAATGTATTATAATAAACAATCCATAACCCTCCATTTTCAGCTAGAACATTAATACCATAACAAAAAATAAATAATAAAAAGGCAACGGACATATTTACAGCTATCTTTTTCATTGAAAAATAACTAAAACTATCCCACATCAAAAGTAAAAAAATCCATATAAAATTATCTGTACGTGTCGAAATAAGCAGTATCATCAAAAAACATTGTAATAACATGTTTTTTTGGTAATAATAAGCAATTGAAAGAGATAATAAAAGAAATGATGATAAAGAGTCTGGAGTTGTTGTAGCTATTTTTAAAATTAAAGGACTAAAAATTAAAAACATTAAAAACACAAATGAAATAAAGCTATTTTTAGTTTCTTTCTTCATTGAAAAATACAATACTAATAGAAGAAAAAATATTGGCAAAATTGTCATTAGTTTGATTGAAAGAATTAATGGAATTCCCATTTTATAAAAAACAAAAATTAGTCCGGTATATAATGGTCTTATTTTATAGAAACTCAAATTTTCTTCAAATGCTTTTTCGTTTTTAGACATCGTTTCAATAAACTCTTTGCTATTTAAATTTATTTCATTAATATTCTTGGTTTCATTTAATACAGAAAACGTTTTCTCATGAGCCTTTTCAGAATTATTATCATACCCATTTACAACACCCATATATGCAATAAAATCGCTATTATAGGTGATTTTATTGAATACAAAGAATACACAAAAAAATGCAATGATAGAAATAAATAAATAATCAAGTTTATATTTCATAGCTACAATATATTTATAAAATTTTTTCAAAAATTCATAGACTATACAAAGTAAACAGTTCCCTATATTTTTCTTCTAATTTTTTTGCGTTTTCTTTGATGTCATAGCCTTTTTCTTTGATGGTTTTGGAAACATCTTTTCTCTCAAAATCTCTCATAGCAATGATTTTATGAGCCCAATATTTTGGATTTTTTTTCAAAGAAATTACTTCTACATTTTCTTTTACCAAAATAGATTCATCAGGCACACCATCAGAAATGATACATTGTATTCCAGTAGTTTGCGCTTCTACAAATGCCACAGAAAAACCTTCATGTAAACTCGGAAAAAGAAAATAATCCATAGCCTGCAATAATTCTGGCACGTCATTTCTCAATCCTAAAAACTGTACATTCTTTTCTAAATTAAGTTTTTTGACTTTTTCTTTCAACTTATTCTCTAATTCGCCTTGTCCTATTAAAAATAGTTGAAAACCTTTATGATTTTTAAGAATTTCCGCAAAAACATCTAACAAAAACAATTGATTTTTTTGAGAATTGAACCTTCCAATGTTAATAATATTATAAAAATCATCTGCTCCCAATTCTTTTCTTTTTGTATCTCTGATTGATGGATTAAATTTAAAATTTTCTACTTCAATCGCATTGTTCATTTGGAATGATTCAGAAGCAAGTTTTTTCCCGAATAGATTTTCGGCAGCTTCTTTGCCACAAGTAAAATATTGGTTAATATATTTTCTCATTCTTTTTTTCCAAAGAATTCGGAAAGCCAACTTCTTATCTCTATCCATCTTGGCATTATGAGCGTGCGCAATAATCACAGGAATGTTTCTACGCTTGGCTTCTTCGTAGATAAAAACGCCTAATTCTGAACATTGTCCGTGGATGATGTCATAATCTGAATGTTGGTCAAAAAAATTCTTTACCGCTCTTTTATATTCTTTCAGTTTCCAAGGAAGAATTGGTGGTAACCTGTAGATTTTACTCCCTAAATTTAGAATTTCTTGTTCAAAAAAACCGTTTTCTCTATGCACCAAAAAATCTATCTGAAACTCATTTTTATCCATATTTCTATAATAATTCATGAGGTTGGTTTCTGCACCACCTTTGTTGAGTACCGTAAATATTTGTAGAATTTTGATGGGTTTCATTAAATTATTTTAAATTTAAATATTCATTTTGTAAAGATAAAATTGTATTTCTTATATCTATTTTATTCAATTCTTGAATACTTAACATTGTTTTTTCATCATCTAAATATGAATTTATTTTCTTTGCCCAAGTACTTGCTCCATCATTCAGACTAATAACTTCACACAAGCCCAAATTAGCATTCAGAGGAACTTTATCAGAAATAAAACATTTTAAACCAGCAACTTGCGCTTCAGCTAACACAATACCAAAGCCTTCGTATTTTGAAGGCAAAATAAAAACATCCATTTGGGATAAAAAAACTTCTACATCGTTTCTAGCTCCTAGCAATGTTATTTTATCGTTTATCTTTAGTTCATGTATTTTCTTTTTAACCTCGCTATACAACGAACCTGTACCAATCCAATAAAAATGAAAATCTTTTCTAATTTTTGACAAAAAATAAATAATTTCCACTATATAAAGAGGGTTTTTTTGATTATCAATTCTTCCTACTGTAATCAGATTTTTATAATCTTTATTAAATTGTATATCTTTGGGGAAACAATAGTCTTTTTTCTGAAATTTATCAACGTTTATACCGTTGTAAATGACCTTTCCCTTCCCATTAATGAATTTGTTTGCTTCAACCGAACATCCTAAACATTTATTAGAAAATAGTTTTATAAAGATTTTCATAAAACTATAATATATTTTTTTAACTAAAGAAAGATGAGTATTATTAGCAATATGAGCATGTGAAATTCTAAGAGGTACACCTGCTAAAAATACAATAAACAAATTAAATCCATTAAAAAAATCCATATGAGAATGCACTACATCATATTTTTCTTTTTTAATAATTTTATAAAGATTAATAAAATGTTTTACCTTTCCTCTTATACCATCTCCTATCTCATAAGTTTTAAACACTTTACCTCCCTTGGTTACTATTCTGTCTTCAAAAGCCTGCTTATATTTAGTAGCTAAAGCAAAATGAATTTCAAATTTTTCTTTGTCTATGTTTTCAAAAGCATTAAGTAGAAAAACACCTATTCCTTCTGTGGATAATCCTCCACAAATTTCTAAAACCTTTATTTTTTTATTTCGTGGCATCATTATTTATTAATCAAAGATGATATTATTTTTGATAAAAAAAGAATACCGAAAGAAAATTTATTTTTCGCCAAACAAAAGAACAATTTCCAATGAAGTGGAAAATACTTCATATCTAAATTTTGATATGCTTTGATGTAGATAGGATCGTGAAGAATTACTGCAATTTTCTTGATTTTAGCATAAAAAGGTAAATCCGAAAACGTTTCATTCAACCCTAATCCTATGATACTAAGTGCAATTCTATTACTCAAAGCTTTTTGAAAATCTATATCTTTTTTTAAGGTCGTTTCAGAAATTTTTTGATAGAGCGTTTTCCATTGTTGGAAAAGATAAGGCTTGTATAGATTGGTAAGGGAGCCATTATTTACTTTAAAATAATTGTAAAGTGGTACATTTAAAACGTTTACCTTATCTGCAAATTCTAAATAATGAATATTAAATAATGCATCTTCCGTCCCAATCATTTTGGTATCTAAAAATGATATTTTATTTTTTTTTATGATTTCGGTTTTATAAATTTTACCCCAAGCCGTGACTAAACTGTCTGCTTGTGAAGGGTCTCTAAGCTCATCACCTATAAGTCCGATGATTCTTCTTTGGATAAAAGAAGAATCGTAAACTCCATTAATTTTTAAGTTTCTTGGCACTATTTTATTCTCAAAAACTCTATTGTAAGAAAAACAAAATAAATCTTCTCCTCTAAAATTTTTTGAAATAATATCTAGAGTATTGGGTTCTAACCAATCGTCGGCATCTACAAACATTAATAACTCTCCACTTGTAGCTTCTATACCTGTATTTCTAGCACCAGAAAGTCCTTTATTCTCTTGGTTTATGATATTAATTCTAGCATCGGTCTTTGCTAGATTTTCTAAAGCATTTTGGGTATTGTCTATAGAACCATCATTCACAAAAATCAATTCACAATCAAAACCTTTTTGCATTAAAATACTATCTGCGCACTTTTGCACAAATTTTTCTACGTTATAACAAGGGATGATGATGGAAAGTTTCATTTTAGCTTTTCAAATACATATAATAAGTAAATAAGTAGTAAGCAAAGAAAATTCTCCCGACTATTTTGTAATGCTCTGGCCAAAACTTCACTTTAAATAAAGGATAAGCAATCACAATTGCCATTAAAAACCAAGAAAGGTAGGCAAATCTGTTAGAAAAATTAGCCCTAATTACTAAAATCCAAAATGCATTAGCAATCATATAAGTTCCCCAAAGATGAGTATAAAATTCATCTTTAAAACCTCTTTTTATGATATAATAATATCCTGCAAAAACAGCAAAGCCACTATAAAAAACAAAATCCCAACGAAAACCTGTAGAAGAAAAACTATCTTTAAATTCATCATTTTTTGTCAAATAATTATTTACTCTATCATCTCCTAAACCTAAGGAACCAAAAAAGTTTTCCCAAGCACCACCACCAAATAAAGATAAAGGAATTGCAGCTAACCAAATATATAAATATGCCTTTGGGTTTTTGTAAAGGCCAGACACCACAAAAGCCCCAATAGGAATCATCAAAGAATTATGAACTCCGTATGATAGCGCCATTAAACCATACATTATCCATTTATTCCTATTATAGTAACATAGCGCTCCTACAAAAATAGAGGTAGCCATCCCATTTCTAAGACCGTTAGTTCCGTAAGTCCAAAAAGAGAATGATCCAAATATCATTAATAACGGGATATACCAATATTCCTTAAAATATTTCTTAGCAAAAAAGTAATTGGGTAAAATATAGATTACTGCTATTAAAAAAAAGTATTCTCTCTCTTCCAAAATGCTTGCACATAATTTTGTAAAATACCAAAATAGATAATCTTTTGTTATTTCTACATTGGGATTTATTTGTAATTTTTGAAACCCATCAGAATAATTCAACATATCTCCAAAAACAAAAGCAACAGGGCGCGTTCCCATATAGAGTAATACCATAATTAGTAAAAAATACCCTAGGAAACCCATCATTTTTATGGTGTCAAAATCTTCTAACTTCTTAACATTTGATTGCAAGAAAGAATAGGTAGTAATGATCATCATAAAATGAAAATATAGCGGATTGTAATCTGATATGAAGATAAAGTCAAACATCTACTTAACGATTATTTTTGCTGGATTACCTACTACTGTCGCATTTTCTGGTACATCTTTAGTAACTACCGCCCCCGCTCCTATTCTGGCATTCTTACCAATTATGATTCCGCCAATTACGATACAGTTTGCATGCAATTCTGCTCCATCTTCTATGATAGGCTTTTTACCATCTTTTTCGCCTACGGTAACTAAATGATTTACATATACATTCTTTCCAATTTTTTCAGCATTTAGAATGGTAGAATAAGGATGAGCCAATTGTAAACCACCCCCAATTTTAGTATCAACATCAATGATAAAACTAGATTGCTTTGGGTAAAAAACTCTTAGAATTTTAGAGAAAAAGCCATTGGTTCTGTGATAGAAAAGTGTTCGAAAATATTTATTAATTAATAATTCTTTAGACAAATCATATATTTGATGAATCCGAGATGGATTAAAATTCTTTCTTGCATAAATATCTTGGGCTATTTCCTCTTTTTCCTGAGAAAAAAGAAATAAAATAACGTGTGGAAGAAACAATATTTGTCCGAAAAAATATACAATATTTCTCATTATTTATCAAAAATAAGGTTTTTCCAAAGATTCATCACTTTTTGGAGTTCATAATTTTTAGAATTTTGTAAAGTACCATCAGATAAAAACTGAATTTTTTCTTGATTAAGAGCTAAATCTTCCAAAATTTCTACAAATCTATCTTCATTATTGTAATCCACCAAAACCCCATCTTCATTATGATGAATGATATTTCTAGGACCAGTAGGAGAATTGTAAGAAATAACAGGAACTCCACAAGAATTGGCTTCTAAAATTACCATCGGAAAACACTCTTGTTCAGATGTCATCAACAATAATTTTACATCATTCAATTCTGAAGCAACATCATTGGTTTTCCCTTTGAAAATGATAGAATTTCTGAGATTTTTTTCTTCCACTAATTTTTGAATTCTTTCGTAGTAATCTCCTTCTTTTGCTCCATAAAAATGCAACTTCCAATCAGGATTTTTTTTAGAAAATCTTTCCCAAATACTCACCATTTTTTCTAATTGTTTTACTGGTGCAAAACGCAAAACCGCTGCTGCTATATTTTCTCTTTCTAAAATTTTATTGATTCTAAAATCTGGAATTTTCACAGGATTCGGAATCACTACTGTATTTTTTGTTTTATAAAAACCAGCTTCTTCTTGGCTTAAAACCGCCAAACAATCATACTTTCCTTCAATAGAATTAAAAAGATTCTCTTTGTAATTCTGAGGTTGATTAAATTTAGAATAATGAAATTCTTTAATAATTTTGGCATTTGTTTTAATAAAAGGCAGTAAATACGTCATCGGAATATGAGAAGCCACGACAATAAAATCAGGCTTTTCTGCTTTTATTATTTTTTTGATTTGAAGAAAATTCCCAAAAAGCTTCCCTAAGTTTTTGGGATGAAAAAAACTAATTCCTCTATGAAAATTGATGTTTAAATCCTGAAATTTCACTTTATCTGAAAGTTCGTAAACAAAAGGTTGATTCTCTTGTTCTGTGCTGATAATTTTTACTTCATACTCAAAAACATCGCTCCAATAGTTGGCTTTTTCCGCCACTAATTTTTCTATTCCACCGTGAGAATGCAATTGGTCTATTAAAATAAAAATTTTCTTCATTAGCTTAAACTTCTAAAAAGTTCGTCCCAATTTTTCACCACATTTTCAGGCAAAAAACGTTCTACATCTACCCTCGCTTTTTCGCCCATTTCTTTGCGAAGATTTTCTTCTTTCATCAATAATTGGAGCTTTTCTGTAAAGGTTTCTTCGTCTCCGTTTTTAATTAAAAAACCGTCTTCATTATTTTTAATAATATCAGAAGGTCCATAATTACAATCAAAACTTACGCAAGGAATACCGAAACTCATCGCTTCTATCAAAACCATTCCGAAACCTTCATATCTAGAACTCAACACAAAAATACTAGATTCTGCATATTTTTCTTCAATATTTTTTTCGGGAGGATGAAAGTAAATTTGATTTTGAATTTTTAAATCTTTGGCTAAATTTTCCAAACCTAAATTTTCATCAAATTTTCCATAAATGTGCAATTCCCAATCTTGAAATTCTTTGTCTAAAAGCGCCCAAGATTTCAGCAATCTATCATAAGATTTTTGGTAAGATTGTTTCCCTACTGCAATTACTTTTTTGTTTTTAAGAGAAGATTTCTCGACAGGAAAAAACGGCAATGGATTTGGGATTACTTCTAGATTTCTTAGTTTCCATTCATTTTTATTCCCTTCTGTAAGGACAATGAATTTTGTAAAATCTTTGGCAAAAAAATCCATCAAAGTAAATTTCAATTTCGTGAAAATGCTTTTAATAAAACCTTGATTTTCTGAAATTTCAATGAGTTTAGAAACGTGTCTTTCATAGACAATAGGAATTTCGTTTCCTAGAATTTTGGGTAAGAAAAAAGCTTTCAATCCATCATCACAAACCAAAATAATATTAGGTTTAACTTCTGAAACTATTTTTTTAATTCCAGAAATATATTTTGAAATATACTGAACGGTATTTCCTGAAACTTCAAGATTATGCTGGATTATTTTTTCTGAAAAAGGGAAAAACAAGTCGGTTTTAGATTTTTGGTTGAGCGTGATGATATGAACTTCATGACCAAAATTTTCTATCAAAACTTTAGTTTTCACAGAAAGCACACGTTCCAAACCACCGGAACCGTCTATGGCATTGGTGATGTATAGTAGTTTCATTTTTCTTTTGCAGACAATAAATTTTCAAAAAACTGAGCGTAATATTTTGAATAAAATTGAGCACCAAATTTAGACAGGTGAGCAGAATCATGACTTATAAATCTTCCTTCGTCATCAAAGCATCTTACCTTTTTTCGATCTGAATTTAAAACTGGTACTAAAAAACTTATGAATCGTGATCCCCATTCTCTTTGACAAACCTGATCTTCTTCAGCATACCCTTCTCTAATTTTAGTATAATAATTTTTATAGTCTACATGATTTTCAAAACGAATAGCATTATATGGGAGCCCCATATTGTATCCAAAATTTTTAGTTCCAAAATAATATATTTTTTTATTTTGGAATGAACAATGGTGGTTATTTTCAAAATTTTTCAAATCTTTTTTTGAAAAAAAATTACCAAACCCTAAAAAAACAAAATCAGCTCGATCTACTTTATGAGCATAATTATCTCCCGCTAATGAATTCCTAGTATTAATATACGAAATATTAACATTTTTAGCTTGTTTACCTTCTAAAATAACATTTGCAACATCTCTCGCAAAACTATCACCAATAATTAATATTTTAATTTTGTTGGAATCATCAAAAGGCTTATTAAAATTATTTATATTTTCATTATAATTTTGCATAGAGCCAACCATTAAATCCTTACGATAAAGCTTTTTAATATCAGGGCTGAAATCATTTTTATATTGTCCGAAAACCACAAAATTTTTATAAACGCCTTCTACCGATAATAGATAAGTGGAAATACCTATATTAATGAAAAAGAAAAATAGCACAAAAGAAGCTACAAATTTAAAATTCATTGTAATTTTTCTAAAAGGCACTTCGATATAGGTGTAAGTTAAAATAGATAATAACAATGTGATAAACATTAAAATAAAAGCCCACGGCAAAGTTATTTCAAACAAAAAAACATATCTTGCAAAAGAAAAAACAATCTGATGCCACATATATAAGCTAAAACTTATCTTACCAAGGTTCACTAAGATGGGATTACTAAGTAAGTATTTAGTAAAATAATTATTAGAAAAATATTTACTAAAAGTAATAATAAATGTAGAGCACATCACTCCAATAAATAAAAAAATATCATTCTTTTTATACGGTAAAAAAAGCAAGGCTATTAAGCCAAAATATGATAGATAATAAATGTATTTATGTATATTGCTTATCTCTTTTTTATTAAAATATAATAACGCAAAAATACCTCCGATTGATAACTCAAAAAATCTAAAAGGTAATAAATAGAATTTGGCATTATCATTTCTCATAAAGAAATAAAGAAATAAAGAAATAATAGTTAACAAAGAAATAAAAAAGAGTAATTTTTTCTTATTTCTAAACAATACAAAAACCAAGGGATAGAATAGATAGAATTGCTCTTCTATCCCTAAACTCCAAGTGTGCATTAAGGGTTTATAATTTATAGAAACATCCCAATAATCAGAAGATGTAATATATAAAAGTATGTTGTTAGAAAATAAATTAGTTGCTATTACAGATTTTGCCAAACTGATAATATCTTCTGGTAACATAAAAATAATTCCCATCAAAAGAGCAACCAAAGAGATGAACATTGTAAGCGGAATAATTCTTCTTACCCTTCTCTTATAAAAATTAATAATCGAGAAATTATTTTGAGATTGTTCTTTATAGATAATATTTGTAATTAAAAAACCACTGATTACAAAAAAAACATCAACACCTAAATAGCCATTAGGTAAAAAATTTAAATGAAAAATGATCACTGAAATAACAGCAATTGCTCTTAAACCATCTATCTCCGCTCTATAAGTCATTAAAATGATATTTTACATTATACATTCGAAATATTAGTCAACTATTTTTTCTATTTTTTTTAGAATTTTCTGAGCAAAATCTTTATCAAAACTCACATTTTGCTCATATTTTCTGCGAAGATTTTTGTCTAGTATCAATTTTTCTATTTCATCTGCAATTTTCTTTTCATCTAAAGGGGCAATTACTCCATCAAAGCCATTTTTAATATGTGTAAAAGCAGTTTTAAAATCATTAAGAACAATACATTTTTTTAAAATTCTCGCTTCAGCAATAACAATTCCATACCCTTCAAATTTAGACAAATGTAAGAAGATATCTGCTTTGTTGATGTAAGGATAAGGATTGTCTTTTTCACCCAAAAGTGAAATATAATTTTCTAGACTATACTCTTTAATTTTGTATTCTATTAATTTTCTGCGATTTCCTTCCCCCAAAATCAACCATTTGAAATTAAGATCTTTATCTTTCAAAATCTTCATTACTTCCACTCCTATTTCGTGAATTTTACTTTCTACCAATCTTCCTACAGAAACAATTGTTAATTCTTTTTTAGAAAAATCACTAATTTTTTCTTGAGCCAATGCAAGAATTTCTCTTTCAGAAATCATGTTTTCTAACAAGATAATTTTGTTTGAAAACTCGGGAAAAACTTCCTCCAAAGTGGCTTTGCTCTCTTCTGATAAAACTGTAATAGCATTTGCTTTTTCAAAATATTGAACATCTATGTTTCTATCCATTTGAAGCTCCTTATAATCTGTCATTACTGAAAGAATTTTCTTATGTGCAATTACTTTATCTATAACGAAATAATTGGGCGTTTTCTCCAAAAAGCCAAAAGCTACATGATATTTTTGTAGAGGAGATTCTATATGATTTTTTATGAATTTCCAATTGATTTGCTCCTTTACAGCTGGTGGTTTTTTGGTAGCATTATTGAATGAAAGTCTTATACGGTCTATTATTAATCGAAAATTTCCTTTTTTCAGGTTTTCGACCATTGTTGTGTAAAAAGAAGAATCAAAATATTTGTATTTTGGAGGTTTCGGCAATAAATGAATATGAGCAGGCAACTTAGACAACCATTTTCCTTGATGCTGAAAAAGATATAAATCTATTTCATATTTCTCAGAATCTAATTCATATAGTAATGAAATGAGACTTTTTTCTGCGCCTCCCATATTAAGGTTATTAATTACAAATAGCAATTTTTTCTTCATATTATTGTAATGCTCTTAACAAAAACCCTTGGGTAAAAGGGAAAACATTAAACTCTTGTGCGTAAACTCCTATACCTTTGGTATCGCCTTGTGAAAAATCTACTGCTCCATCTCTTCGTGTTACAGACTGTAAATATTGTAATGCTTTTTCTGCTGCTTTTATTTCTTTTCTTTCCTTAAAAAGCCATGCAAAAACTGCCGTTGCAGAAGAATCACTCCTTTCTTCTGGCATATACAAATTCCATGAAAAACTTCCATTTTCTTTTTGATACCTTAAAAGAGTTTTAGTAACCTGATCTAGCAAGTTGTTGAGATATATTTTCTCGGTATGATTTTCATTTAATATTCTATACGTTTCTAAAATACCTAAAACAAACCAAGCCATACCTCTTGCCCAACCATATACTCCTAAAGGATTTTTAGAATGTATTTCATAGGCATGGCAGGGGATTTTATTTTCTAATACTCCGTATTTTTCAAAATTTTTAATTTGGTTAATTGCTAAATTGATGGCTTCGTTACTATTGAACAACACTCCATATTTCACTAGAAAAGGTGCTACAAATCCAATGGTATCTACATATCTGTAATTTAGAGTAGCTGACCTATATATAATTGTATGATCTTCTCCTACTTTAGAAAGCAACAATTGGTATGTATTTTCTAATGCGGGTTTCATTTTAGAAATATCTATAAACGGAATTTCAGAAAATGCAAAAGCCAATAAAGCCGTATCTACTTCCTGTGGAGAATTTCTCCAATTTCCAAGAGAATCTATGGTTTTGTTGAAAAAAGCAAGTATTTCTTTTTTTACTTTTTCGTCTTGGTTATTCAGGTAATTATCATTTAAACCTAGCAACAAAGCTGCTTGTTGCCATGATTGAATGGTGGAGCTTGAATATTTATTTCTTAGCCAATCCCACCAAATTCTGCGATGTTGATCTTTAATGGGAATTTTAGGTGTATGATTGAGCCACAACAGACTTTTGGCTTTCACTTTTTTTTGCCAATTCTCTTTTAGTCTTCCAATCTTTATTCTTTTAAGCCATGTATAAAATTCTGGACCATCATCAGAGAGGTACAATATGATAACAATACATAAAATAATCAGCAATATTATATTCATGAATGGATTAATTGATAGAGTTTTTCTACTTCGTTTTCGTTTCCTAATTCTTCTTGTAATAAATAAGCTTTTAGCTTTTCTCTTATATCCTCTTTATAAAATAAGTTCATTAATTTTTCAGCTATAGATATTGCATTCATCTCTGCAATGAGCCCTGTAAAATTATCTTTTATTTGGTCTTTAGCAGAAGAAAAATTGGTTATAACAATCGGCTTATTTAGTATTTTAGCTTCTTCTAATGCTATAGATTTCCCTTCGTAGAAAGAAGTCATCATAAAGACATCTGCCTGTTTAATAAGCGGAAATGGATTTTCCTGCATTCCCAAGAATACAACTTCATATTCTAATCCTTTTTCCTTTACATACGCTCTGAGTTCATTTTCTATATTTCCTCTTCCTACAAGATAGAATTTTATTTTTAAATTGTTTTTTTTGAGCAATTCAATCGCGTCTATTGCCATAAAAAGACCTTTTTCTTTAACCAGTCTTCCTACAAAAATAATATTAAAAGTATCCTTATTTAATTTAACTTTTGGTCTTTCGTCTGCTAAATGAAGAATAGTTTTCTTAGAATTAATATTTTCGATGGTTTGTATTTTATTTTCTAAAGAAGGCAATTTTTGAAGCAATCGTTCTTTAAGCCCTTCCGAAACAGTAACCAAAAAATCTAATTTATCAAAATATTTTTTTTCAAATGTAAAATCTAGTTTTAGTGCTTCTAAATCTGTATGAATCCAACCAATTTTCTTTTTGGCACTTATATTATCAGCCACAAAATAATAAGTGCTTTTTTCTAAATAACCAATTGCGGCATCATATTCTTTTTGTAAAAAAGGCAAAAATTTCGAGGTATGTACCCAAGTATATTGTTCGTTTATAGAACTAATTTTATGATATCTGTTTTTATATGCAAATACAAAACGGTGATAAACTGACTTCCATTTTCCTTTATACAAAAAAATAGCAATCGCAAGTAATGCAGATTTTGAAAATATTTTATACTCATCTGTATTTTTTATCAAATGAACTTCCGAAGGAACAGAATTTAAAAAAACGCCTCTTTGTAAAAACATCAGTAAGTCCACTTCATACTTTGTGTAATCTATTGATTGCAAAAGATTTACCAAGCTTTTTTCTGCTCCGCCTAAATCTAAAGTAGGAATTACAAAAAGTAGTTTTTTCTTCATATTATATAATTTCAGCAAGATAAACCTTCGCCTTTTGTGACATTTCTTTAATCTCTGGAATTCTGTTTTTTAAAATTTCTTTAATGTTATTCTCTTCAGTTTTCATTTCTTCAAATTTAGTAATTAATTTCTCTGCATTTGAAATTTCATTAATCCCTAAAACCAATTTTTCTTCACCAAAAATATCTTTGGCAATACCTTTCGATTTCACAGAATACCCTAAAACCATTGTAGGAATTCCTGTAGAATAGGCTGCAATGGTAGCGTGAGTTCTAGCTCCTATAAAAAACCTCATCCTTGCTATATATCCTTTGTATTCTGTAGCATTAAGGTTATCTGGCAAAAGAAAAATTCTGTTTGTTTCTTTATATTTTTCAAAAAACTCTTTCAGTGTTTCATAATCATTGTTAGTTTCAATGATAACGTGTGGAACTAATCCTATATTAAAATCGGTAGTTTCTAAAATATGCTCTATCAAAAGAAAAGCAGCTTCTTTAGATTGAGGGTTTTTACCAAAAACTAATGGCGAAAAATTAAAACCTACCGTTTTATTTTCTAGAAATTTTTCAGGAAGAGGAAGTTCTGATTTTTCCATCAAAAAAGCACCATCTGCCACCAATCTCACATTTTGACAACCTGCATTTTTAAGAACTGCTTCGGATATAGTTTCTCTGGCCAAAAGCAAATCAAAACGTTTTAAATCTTCAATTTTTGCAGGAGACAAATCTTCTTCGCCAACGGAAGCTCCCCACAAAATCAATTTTTTACCTGCTTTTTTTATTTCTCTATCTAAAGTGTAGACATCGGAAACCTCTCCGTAGCAATAATTATCTCCGCCTACAGAGATAAATACGTCATAATTTTTAATTTTAGAAATGATTTTTTTAAAAGCTAATTTATAGGAAAAATACTCTTTTTTAAAAATTTTGAAATAAACACTAGCCAAAAACCAATCCCAAGAATATTTTTTGAGGACAATTGGATTTTGAGAAAAAATGTAGTTTACAAAGGGGGTTAGTATTTTATCTGTTTGTGGATGGTATGATGCCAGGTCTATCATCGCATTTGGAAACTGAGCTTTAATTTCGGCAACACAAGTCCTTATGATTGCCTCGCAGCCACGATTATAGGAGCCTGAATGATAAAAGAGGAGAATTCTCATTAATTTTTATTTCTTAAATAACTGTAATAATTATACAAAAATAGTTTAAAAGTTTGCTTTTTCTTGATTGCATCAAAACTATATTTCTCAAATTTATTTTTTGATTTCATTTCATAATTTTTGAAAATCCTAGTTACGTTCTCATCATTTAAAATTTGATTCACTTTTTTCCATCTGCTTAGAAAACTTAACTTGTTTGCGGGATTAATATATATATACATTAAAGAAAGAACAGAGTTTATGAATCTTTCTTTTTTCAAAGACTCCGCTTGGTCAGTATTTATTTGGTTATTGGTTAATTCTGTGGGGTCAAATTTATAAATTCTAATAGCTGATGCTAGATAATCATTTTTCAAAACATTTCTAGTTGCACTCCCGAGTGCTTCTCTGTAAGAATACCCATAACTATCAATTACAGAAACAATATTAGCAACAGAGAAAGATCTCAAATTAAAAAAAGTATCTTCAGCAATTTTTAAATCCTGAGGAAAAGAAATACCATTTTCATTTATTAGTTTTCTTGAATATAATTTTGTAAAAATGGCATTAAAGGTATCTTTTTGAAAAAAAAAGGGGAGAATTTTCTCTACAATTTCACGTTTCTCATAAACTTTAACAGGAAAAGGAATCTGTATTTTAGAGTACATCTCACAAACGCTATAAGCTGTAAATCCAGCACACACAATATCCGCATTGGTAAAATTGGCGTTTTGAATCAGATGATGAAACCAGTTTACATCTATCAAAAAATCATCTGCATCTACAAAAGCTATATATTCTCCAATAGCATTTTCTAAGCCTAGATTTCTAGCTGCAGAAACTCCTTTGTTTTCTTGAGAAAAAATTTTGAGACGTTTTTCTTTCTCTTGGTATTGATTCAAAATCTCTAAAGAATTGTCTATAGAACCATCATTAATTGCCAAAATCTCAAAATCATCAAAAGACTGATTGCTGATGCTTTGTAAACATTCTTCTAGATATTTCTCTGCATTATAAATTGGAATGATAACTGAAATTTTGGGCGACATTTTCTGAATTAAGGTTTTAATTTTTGTATGAGTTGATAGACTTTGGTCTTAAATATTATTTTTTTTTGATACATCACAAATTTTGAAAATGAAGAATCAAAATAAGGATATTTTTCTGCAATTGCCTTGGCAAGATACCAATATCCTTTGTCATTAAGAAGTTTTTTGAGTTCTGTATATTTTGGTTTGTATAGATTAGGCAATATGTGTAATTCTACAATTCTTGTTATAAAAACCAAAATTACTTTATCAAAATATTTCTGGGCATCTTTATTTTCCGCAGAAAAATGTTTAATTTTATATTCATCTAAAATATGAATAGCATTGATAAAACCCTGATAGCCTTCTTCTGTAATGGCTTTTTTTGACAGAGAATTGGGGCGGACAAGATATTTATAATAAGGAATTTCTGCAAAAGAAACATGTTTTGCTTTGCTCTGTACCAATGCATTAAAGACTGTATCTTCTCCTACTAAAACTTCTTCAGGAAATCTTATATCGCCCACTATTTGTCTCCTATAAAAAGTTGCAGGAAGAGTTCGGCGCTCTTGGAGTAAACCTGTAGTTATTTTACTATCTTTTTCTACTTTTGACCTTTCTAAAAGATTATCCTTTTCATCAAAAAAATGAATGATAGGATATAGAATCTCAATATTCTCTTCTTCTAATTTGGCAAGAATTTTATCTAATGCATTAGGATAGATTTGATCATCTGAATCTAGAAAAGTAACATATTTTCCTTCAGCATTTTCTAAACCAATATTTCTAGCATAAGCAGGACCTTTATTTTCTGTAGAAATTACTTTTAGACTGAAATTTTCTTTTTGAAAATGATTTAATATTGATAATGAATTATCTGTAGAGCCATCATTAATGCAAAATATTTCATAGTTGTGTTCAGAAAGATTTTGATTAGATACACTTTCTAAACATTTTTGCAAATATTGTTCTGCATTATAAACTGGTATGATGATGGAGAGTTTCAAAATAAATAATTAAAAATTTTAGTTACTAATATATTAAACTTTGAATAAAAATGGAAGCCCTCACCGAAATGATTAAATCCCCACAAAAAAGTACTACAACAAATTACAATAAATATTATATTATTTTTCGAATTAGAATTGCTTTCTTTTTTTAAAGGTAAAATTGTTAACAACAATAAGGTAAAATGTATATTTAACCATCTTCCCCAATCTGTACCCAAATAAAATAATGGCAATGAACAAAGCAATAATCCTATAAAAACGAATATTTTATTTAAATACGATTTATAAAAATAAACTTTCAAAAAATAAAAAAAATGAAAAAAACCTATTGCTAAACTTATTAAATATAATGAATAGAAATTCCATGCGTTCCAAATGTCTGTGGGTACTTTCCCATCATATTTCCAAGCTAAGATTCCACTATTATGTAAATCTAATCCTCTTTCTTTCAGTAGTTGAAATGAAGTTCCTTCATTTATATTTCCTCCTAGAAAAAATATTAAAATTACAGGTGCTGCTACACTAAAAAAGGTGAAGGCATAGTCTTTATAAGAGTATTTTTTTGAAAGGATTAAAGCCCAAATAAAATATCCTATAAAAAAAATAAAATATTCATGAATTAAAGTAACTGCAAAAAGTAGAATATATAAAAAATACTTCCTTTTTTCATTTCGGTTTATGATATAAACAAAATAGGCAAACGTTGCAAAAACCAATACGTCTTTTTTCCCTATTATATTAGGGTCTACCATTGAGCATTGTAAAACAAGTGGAGAAAGTAATAAACTTAATATTGCTATGTTTTTATTATCTTTTAGCAATCTCACTAAAAGATAATAAAATGTTATTTGTAAAAATTCAACAATGATAAAAACTATCATTTCTAATTTCACTCTTATACTATCATGTATCAACAGAATTAAACTTCCCAATAAACCTCGACGTTTAAAACCTCCATCTTGGTAATTAATAAGCCAATCTCCTACATTCCAAGAGTCTTTAGAAATGATAATATTATGATACAGATAAAAGGTATTGTAAACAAAAAACAATACTAACAAAAAGTAAAAAATTAATTTGTTTACCTTATTCATTTATGTAATGGTATAAACAATACTTTTATTATAACTTTCTCTAAGATGTTTTGGTAAATCTATAGAATCTTGACTGTTAGATTCATTAACCAATCTGTATTTTACAGGAATCTTATATTCTGCTTTTTCAAGATACCAACTGTATTCTATATCCACATGCCCAATATCTACTGCCCAAAAACCAGCACTTGCTAAATCATAAGAAAGTACGGTAGCAGTAGGTCCTAAAGCAATTAAAACTAATTTATCTTTTCCCAATTCTTTGGCTTTTTCTACAATTTCATCATAATGAGAAAAAGCGTTTTTGGAAGGACAAATGAGCCTTTGTAAAGAACTTACACCATCAAATAAATCATTTCCCATTCCCAATCTAGAAAACTCGCCTTCTATAATGAGAATATCTTTTTTATCCCAAATTTGTTTGAGGCTCCTGATGTTTTTCTCTATGTGAGATTTGTCTTTATAATCTAAATAAAATCTAGAAATAAAAGCATTTCCGTATGTTTTTCCCTTTTTAAAATATGGTGACAATTGATTTCCAAATTTATTGATGAAATCTATCCACCAATATTTCACATTGAGCTTAAAAGCTTTTACGGAATGGAAACTTTCCGGAATGGCTACTATATGATTTTCTAGATTAGAACTCAATACTTCTTTTAAACGTTCTGTTAATAGATGATTTTCTTCTTGAAATTTTAAGCTTTCATTGGGCAAAATCAATCTGAATTCACCATCTCCAAATCTGGAAATAGATTTTCTGTGGTTTACTATTTCAGTAATCGTTTCTTCTATTCCTAAAATTTTAGAAAAGGAAAATTGCTTTCTGAAAGGCATAGTTCTGATATACCAATAATAAAAATAGAGTGAATTAAACATTACTTTTTTTTCAAAATAATTTCGTTGTAACATTCTAAAAAAGTTTGAGAAAAAACATACCAATTTAAATTTTCTTGATAATAATTATATGATTTCAAAAACATACTATTCATCTCATTAGAATTAGAAAATAGTTTTTCGAAAAAGTTGACATAATCATCTACAGCCGCTTCTTTATCAAATAAAAAACCATTAATACCCTGTTTGACCACTGAAGAAATACCCCCTGTATTCCTTGAAACATTTATCATGCCATAAGCTGAGGCTTCACTAAATACAATACCATAGCATTCCTCTAAACTCGGGACGAACATAAAATGTGATTTCAAATAAATTTCTAACATTAGCTTCACATCATCTTCTTTATTTTTATCTAAAAAACCTAAATATTTTAAATATTCCCTTTCCACTGGAGGTTTCACTCCCATACAATATAAATTGACTTTATGTCCTTTTTTGATTAATTTATCTATAGTATCAATAACTAAATCACCTCCTTTTCTCTCCCAACTTACACCTGAAAAAATAAAATTAAACCCATTATTAAATTCTTTATTAGAAAATTTTTCTGGGGTTGGTAGATTAGCCCCTAATTTAGTTTCTTTTAGTTTGGATTCAGAAATTTTATAATAATTCGAGGCATAGTCAAATGCCCACTTAGAAGGGAAAATTATTTTTTTAGATTTCCTAAAAGCTAACCTCTGAAGAATTGATGCTTCATATATTGAAAAAGTAGAAAAACTTTTATAATTTGGATAATAATCCTTAATTTGATCTAATGATGTATCATTAAAAAAAATAATAGGAATTTTAGTATTTAGTAAAGAAATTTGAGCACTTGAAGCTGGACTAAATAAAATATCTACTTCTGAATATTTAATTTTCTTTTTTAAATATCTCCTTGAAAAAAAAGCAGATAAAAAAGTAAATTCTTCTTGAATGAGTTTTTTAGAAAAAAATCGATGAATAGTATTATAAACCATTAGTAACCTGTGATAAAGTCTAGGAAAAACTATTGGGGATATATTTACAATCTCAAAACCAGCATTTTCAATAGCTTTTGTAAGTGAATAGTGAGTTCCTGACCAAACTCTTTTATTCTCTGGATTTTGCAAGCAAAAATACCCAACCTTAATTTTATCTATTTCCATATAGCAGTTTATTTAAAATACTTTTTAATAAATTTAAAACTTCTTTATTTTGTTTATAAAAAGTAAATAAAAATATAATAAAAAATATATCTAAAAATCCAACTTTAGGAATTGAAAATATTTGATAATAATAGTAATTTATTAATTTTAATTTTTGATTTTTTGTTAGTTTAAAAAAATAATCAAATAGCAATTCTCGTGAATTATTTAGATGCGCTATCTTTTTGTTTAAAATATCACTATTATTACCTGAAATATTTAATGAGGTTAATCTAACAAATACAATTGCCTCATTTATTGTAAAAATATCTTTATTCTCTGAAAAGTCAATAATTGCTCTATCATCTGAACTCCAAGCTGCATAATAATTTTTAAACTTATATTTTTGATATTTTTTTGTATTAAAAATAAACTCAGATAATGTAGCTCTATTTTCTCCTCGAATCTTTCTTAAATAACTATCTATTGCATTTTCAAATTTAGGATGTTCTGCTCTTTGCATTATTTCTCCATCTTTTTTATTTATCAAGACCGAAGAAAATCTCACCACATGAGAAGTTTTTTCTATTTCTGGAAAATTTTTATAAAACGCTTCTACTACATTCTGCCCTAAAACATCATCATCACCTAAAATCATCAACCACTCTTCATCTTGCATCATGTCCATGCAGCGTTCCCATTGTTTGACCAATGAAATGTTTCCCAGATTATCATTAAATCTTTTGTAAGTAAAATTAAATTTTCCTTGATATTTTTCTAATATTTCTTTAGGAGCATTAGGACTTGCGTCATCTCCAATATACACATGAAATCTCTGGTCTATTTGTTGCGCAAGAGACTCTAGGGTTTTTTCAAAAAAAATAATTTTATAATATGGGATAACTATTGCAAGCATTTAACTAAAATATTTTTCTTACTTTCATATTAATCTTTTTATGGCAAAATAAATCTTAAAAATGAAATTATTATACAACTTATTATTTGCAAATTCTAAGCTTTCATTAACTTTCATTAATTCTGAAATTTGATTATTTTTCTTTTCAATCAGCCGCAAAAAAAACTTCATTTTAAGTTGTTCATCAATATCTTTAAAAATTTTTGAAAATACTACTATTTCATTTTTAATCATTATATTATAATTTTTAGTCATACTATTTTTATGAACTCTATATAATGCGTGCCTTTTTTTAATAATTATGTGCTTAAGGCTGTTCTGTTGAAACAAATTAATCCAAAAAAACCAGTCTTCTTTTGCTTTCAAATCAACATCAAAAAACGGAATTCTACTTTTTCTAAAAATTCCACAATGAATGGGTATGGAATATTCTATATCCCAATCAAATAACATACTTTCGTATGATATATGCTTATCAATAAAAGAACAATGATTTTGTAGAATTGATACAGAATTAAATAATTGAAAATCGGTTATGATTAAATCACAATTTTCAAAATAAAGTTTGGAATCAATAAATTTGGATTTATGAATCATATCATCACTATCCAAAAACTGTATCCACTCCCCTTTTGCCTCACTAATTCCTGCATTTCTTGCAGAACTTAATCCTCCATTTTCCTTGTAGATATATCTGAACCTATTGTCTTTTTCTAGCCATCTTTTTGCAATTTCTTCGGTATTATCTGGGCTACCGTCATTTATAATAATACATTCCCAATTTGGGTAAGTTTGTTCATAGACAGATTGCAGACATTCATCTAAAAACTGAGCCTGTAAATAACAAGGGACTATAACCGAAATCAAAGGATTCAAAACTTATAATTGATTTAAATAATAATATCTAATTCACTAATCCTAAATCATTTTAAATAGAAAAAGAATTTATTCTGCTTATCATTATTTTATGCATTATTGCTTCCTAAAATATTAATCCAAAAACAAAATTTTCTTCCACCATTTTTTCTTCTCATTATCTGCCGTGTAAGAATAGCCATAACCATATTTGTAACCATAACCATATTTATTACTATAAGTAAGATTAAGATAGCTTACATCATTCAGCACAATTGCCATTTTACCTTTGGCGTGGTCTCTGTAAATCTGGTTAGCAAATTCTATCATGTCTTTGTCTGTATATTCTGACCTCGCTAAGAATAAGAGTACATCTGTATGTTTTATGAGATTGTAGGTATCCCCAACCATTAACATAGGTGCGGAGTCTATTACAATATAATCAAAATGCTCTTTGGCATAATCTAATAATTCTTTGAACTTATCACTTTCCAGCAATTCATTAGGATTAGGAGCTATCGCACCAGAATGGATAACTTTTAGGTTTTTATTAAGTGTAGATTCTGTAATAAAATTTTTAGCTTCAGATTTATAATTACTTAAAAATTCTGACAATCCCTCTCCTTTTAATTGCATAAATCTCTTGAGCTGAGGATTACGAATATCTGCACCAATAAGCAAAACATTTTTAGTTTGTGCTAGGGTAAGTGCTGAATTTACAGAAATGGTGGTTTTACCTTCTCCTTTTACAGAAGAAGATATTAAAATTATTGGACAATTGTTTTCTTTGTTAAAAAAATATTTGATATTAGAAATCAAAATCCTAAAGGATTCTGCAAAGGATGACAAATCATTTTTACCAATTACGTGGCTATCTCCTTTTTCTATACTAGGAATTTCAGCCACCACAGGAATATCTTTTGCTATTTCTAAAATCTCGTATTTTGAATGTACATAAGTATCTAAAGAATTCTTAATAAAGAAAAATATAAGAGGTAAGAAGAATCCAAAACCGTAGGCAAACATCATAATTTTGCTTACATTAGGTGTCATAATACCTGTGGTATATGCAGGATTAAGAACTTTTACCTTAGGTGTAGTTACTGCCAAAGACATAGAAATTTCTTCGTTTTTCTGTAATAAATACAAATAAAGAGATTCTTTTATTTTTTGTTGACGGTCTATGTTCTTGAAGAAGTTTTCTTGTTCAGGGAACATCGTCATTTCATTTTTATATTGAGAAATTTTTCCTTGTTGATAAGATAGATTATTGGTTAAAAGCTCTCTAGATTTGGCTAAACTCTCTTTAATTAAACTTTTTAATTGAGACAAATCTTTATTAAATTGAACAATCATTGGGTTGGCAGGAGTCGCTTGTCTTAGTGTTTTGTTTTTGAGTAGAACTAACTCATTGTACTGAGAAATAAGACCTTCAGCTGAGTTAGGAATACCAATATTAGTAGGCAATAATTGGTCATTAGAAGCGTTTAACATTCTCATAACCGTGTTCACCATTTCTAATTGAGCATTGAGCTCTAATAATTTTTGTGCCCCTGTATCTAATCCATTGATGCTATTTTGAGCTTGAGTTTCGATGTCAAATACATTATTAGCTCTTTTAAAATCTGTTTTTTTTCCTTCAATATTTGATAATTCTCTGGTAATTAGCTTCAATCTTTCATTAATGAATGCTGCAGAATTTCTAGCTTCTAGTTTTTTGTCATTATCTGCGTCTTTATTGTACTGAACGATCAATTCATTGATAATATCTTCTGATTTTTGAGGAATAGTGCCCCTGTGGATGATATCCAGAATATTGGTATCATTACTAGAATAATTGACAATAATACCTCCTTCTATACCATCTGCTACATTTTTATAATTTAAGAAATTTACCTCTATAAAACCTTTATAATTAATTGCTGGATTTTGACTAATAATAATTGTCCCAAAATCTAGTTCATAAAGTTGATTATAATTATATATTTTGGCATGATTTCCTGCGGCATCTGCTAGAATATATGAGCTATGATTTAAAGATTTTATTTGATACGAAGCTCCTCCAAATTTTTTTTCATTTTTAAGAGAAACAATTTTGCCATAAAATGGTGCCTCATCACCATAAAGAAGATCATCTTTAAATCTTCCTTTATTGGTAAAAACCACATCTAAATTAAGTTGTTTTACAACATTATTAAGAAGAGGCTTAGCTTTAAAAAGTACAATCTCATCTGCTATAGAATTCTTAGAAATCCCACCAGTACCCATACTTTGCAGGTCATTTAAACCAATAACTCCTGTAGATTTTTTCATAGAAGTATTAAAATAAACAGAAGCTTGAGAACTATAAACAGGAATCGTATATCTTATATATATTTTAGCACATATAATAAAAAAAATTAAGGAAAGAACAAACCAATACCAAACTCTAATGTATTTAAAAAGTTCTTTTTTAAATTCTATTTTTCTCACTCTCTGCGGTAGAGACTGTATCGCTTGTAATGATTCCATTATTATCTAAATAAATTATAAACTACCAAGGCTAGTCCTAATAAACCTGAATAGGTTAGTACTTTTGTAAGAACTGGTGTTTTTTTCGCCAATATTTGGGCATCTCTGTTTGGCAAAGCATATAAGATGTCATTATTTTGTATGTAATAATACGGCGAATTAGAAATGTTATAATCTGTAAGATCTAATGTAATAGTTTGGTCTATTCCGTTTACATTTCTAATCAATCTAATGTTTTTGAGGTCGGCATTTTCATTAGTTCCTCCTCCTATAGCTACTGCTTGTAATATATTTAATTTTTCATTGCTATAACCTATCTGACCTCTAGCACCAAATTCCCCCAAAAAAGTTAATTTAAGATTATTTTGTTTAATGATGACAATAGGCTCTACTAGATATTTTTTCAACCTCTGTTCTATATCTGTTTTTAGTTCATCAACCGTCATACCTTCTGCTTTAATTTTTCCTAAAGTTGGGAAATTGATTTCACCTTCTTTATCGATAGTATAAGCCAAGTCATTACCTGAAGAACTACCTGTCCCGTTACTATTTATTTGAGAAATAGTACCTAGATTAAATGGTTTAATAGCAATCTCGTCATACCCTGTAACTTTGATGTCTAGAATATCACCTATCATCAACTTATTCCCTAAATATTTGGCTTGGGTAATTGCAGCGTTGTAATTAATGTCTTTGTCCATGTAAATCATGTCTTTTTTAGGGGCACACGAAAACAAAAACAATAAAATGAGTATCGAAAAAAATTTATGTATAAACTTCACAATAGGATATTTAGTTAAACAAAAATATAAATAAAATATTAATACTTTTGAAAATATTAAAGTAAATAAAAACACAGCAATATTTTACTGTGTTTCTATATTTTTTTATTCTTAGTTAAAGTAGTAACTTACTCCAATCCCTAAAAGCCTATTCCATGTTCTATGATCTGTATAATTTGGATATACCTTGGTTAATCCTTGATCATATCTTAAATATACTTCCATCTTATCACTTACCACATATCCAAAACCAGATGATACAGAAATGTTTAATTTTTTCATATCATCATCTCTTAAATTGATATATCCAGCTTCATAGTTGGTAGGACCTGCTCTTTTTTCTGAAACATTATATGCAACTCTAGGACCTAGCATAAAATAAAAGTTTTCAAAGAAACCCCTATAAAAATGGAATTTACCATAAAGAGCTAAAGCCACAAAATCATTTCTATAGTATTGCCTACCTTGCTCTAAGATGGTCTTTTCTCCTTCCATACTATATTCTACTACAGGAAAAATATAATATCTTAATGGTGAATAGATACTTCTCTGAAATGTCTCTAAAGGAATTTCAGCAAAAAAACCTAACGATGGTGCAATTCTACCTCTAGAAAAATCATGAATTCCTTCTATAGAAGAAGAGTGTACGTTGCCTGTCATCCCCCATTTGAATTCTTGCGAAAAGAAAAACACAGAGAATAAAAATGAAAGTATTACATAAAATTTTCTCATCATATATTGTTATAGTCTATTTAAGTAAGTATCTACTATAAAACTGAAAACTTTTTAATTTATTACCCTTAAAAAGTTTTCAGTCAATCAATTAATTAACAAATTAATTACTTTAAATTGTGTTATCCAAAAAAATTAAGCATTAAATAATGCTCTTCCGTTCATTAATTCATGAACTTTTTTCTTAGAAACTTCCAAAACATTTTCATTATTAATGTTTAGCACCACATCATTAATTAGCTCTGCTACAGTATCCATATCTTTTTCTACCAAACCTCTAGTTGTAATGGCGGCAGTTCCTAATCTAATTCCTGAAGTAATAAACGGAGATTTATCATCATAAGGAACCATATTTTTATTACAGGTAATATCTGCTTTTACCAATGCTTTTTCAGTTTCTTTACCGTTTACATTTTTATTTCTAAGGTCAACTAGCATTAAGTGATTGTCTGTACCACCACTCACAATATCAAAACCTCTATCAATCATTGCTTTTGCTAATGCCTGAGAATTAGCTATTACTTGTTTCGCATAAATTTCAAATTTTTGATCTAGAGCTTCACCGTAAGCCACCGCTTTTGCTGCAATCACGTGTTCTAATGGTCCACCCTGAGTTCCTGGGAAAACCGCACCATCTAGTACAGCGCTCATCATTTTGGTTTCTCCTTTTGGTGTTTTATGACCGTAGGTATTTTCGAAATCTTTGCCCATCATAATCATACCGCCTCTAGGCCCTCTCAAAGTTTTATGAGTAGTAGTAGTTACCACATGACAATGTTCAAAAGGAGAATTGAGTAATCCTTTTGCCACCAAACCAGCAGGATGCGCAATATCTGCCCAAAGTGTAGCTCCTACTTCATCTGCAATTTCTCTAAATTTAGCATAATCTAAATCTCTAGAATAGGCAGAAAATCCTGCAATCATCATTTTAGGCTTTTCTCTAAGTGCTACTTCACGCATTTGATTATAATCAATCAAACCTGTTTCTTTTTCTACACCATAAAAAACTGGTCGGAAATTAATTCCAGAAAAATTAACGTGAGAACCATGAGTAAGGTGACCACCCATAGATAAATCCATCCCCATTACCGTATCGCCTGGTTTTAAAACAGACAAATAAACTGCTGCATTAGCCTGAGAACCAGAGTGCGGCTGTACATTGGCATATTCTACCCCGAAAAGTTGTTTTGCTCTTTCAATTGCCAAAGTTTCTACCTCATCTACCACTTCGCAACCTCCGTAGTATCTTCTACCAGGATAACCTTCTGCGTATTTATTGGTTAAGACACTTCCCATCGCTTTCATCACATTTTCAGAAACAAAATTTTCTGATGCAATCAGCTCTATACCATTGGTTTGTCTTTCTCTTTCTCTTTCAATTAGTTCAAAAATGATGTCGTTACTCATATTAGATTTAAATTTTGCTCAAAAATAAGAAATTATACAGATATTTGCGATAAGTTTACATTAATAATTATGGGAAAGAAAAAATATAAAAAACAATTGCTAAAATCCTTGAAATCATTAGGAAAATCTGAACATTTACTTCTAGAAAG
>DDFD01000096.1 GCA_002337005.1 Flavobacteriales bacterium UBA1937
TGTTTTTTAGCTTTTACGTTCAAAATTTTTAAGATTTTTTAACAAAGTTTAGTATTTGTTCAAGGGCAAATTTCGGAGTTTTTTTTCTATTTTAGCAGAAAATTTTTATTGATGGCAAAATTAGCAGACGATTTAAACAAAAAAAGGCTTCGTTCTAGTAACATTACAGTATCAATAAGTATTGCATTGGTTTTATTTTTGGTAGGTCTTTTCGGGCTTATCTTGATTAATGCACAGAGATACTCAGATTACATCAAAGAACAATTGGTAGTAGAAGCTTACTTTGATGACCACTTGGATCCTAGAGATTCTGCTAAAGCAGATGAACTAAATAAAATTACCTACGAAAGAATTAAACTTTTACCTTTTGTAAAAAAAGCAAAATTTATTTCTGCTGATGAAGCTACTACTATTGCCAAAACGCAATTAGGAATAGATTCTGAAGCTCTTTTTGAGGGCAATATTTTTCCACCTTCTATAGAAGTTACTTTAAAACCAGAATTTGTAGATCCTGCAAAAATAGATGCGGTGGTAAAACAAATAGGTGAAGTAGAAGGTATAAAAGAAGTGAAAAACGACAGTAAATTGACCATAGAAGTATATAATAATCTTAATAGAATTCTCACTTGGATTCTTGGCTTCTCTGTCTTATTTTTAATTGTTGCAATGGTACTTATTAATAATTCTATCCGTTTGAAAATTTTCTCTAAAAGATTTATTATCAAAACCATGCAATTGGTAGGTGCTAAGCGAAGATTTATTTTAAAACCATTTATAAAAGAAGCTGTAATTCTTGGGATTATAGGAGCTTTCATAGGTTTAGTAGCTTTATTTACAGGTTGGTATTTCTTTACTAGTGAAATAGGAACTCCTTTTGTACAAGACACCAACAAATATGTTTGGCTGGTTCTGATAGTAGTAGGAACAGGTATTTTAATCACCGTAATTAGTACTATTTTTGCTACTTGGCGATTCTTGGCTTCTAGTGTAGATGACCTTTATTATTCATAGAAATTGAAAAAAATGTCTAAAAATCAAAATTCAGTTAAGACTGAAAACAAAGAACAAACTTCATTTTATTTTGGTAAAAAGAATTATCAATTAATGGTAATTGGACTAGTAATCATTGCTTTAGGATTTATTCTAATGATGGGCTCTGATGCCAATACTGTAGATGGTAAATTTGATCCTAATGCATGGAATGATGATGTTTTCTCTATAAGAAGAATCAGAATTGCGCCACTTTTGGTCATTTCAGGATTTGTGGTAGAAATATTTGCCATTCTTAGAAGAAATAAATAGAACAATTTAAACATTAAATAATTAAAAGATTTAAATATTTATTTGAATCTTTTAATTATTTTAGTTAAAAACTTAATATAAATCATTGAATTAATTTCTTATCGATTAATTCTTAATTCTTAATTAAATAATGGATTTAATACAAGCAATCATTATTGCAATAATAGAAGGACTTACAGAATACTTGCCTGTTTCATCTACGGCACACATGATTTTCACCAGTTCTATTTTTGGGATTCAAAATGATGAATTTGTAAAAATGTTTCAGGTTTCTATTCAGTTTGGAGCTATTTTGGCGGTTGTATTTTTGTATTGGAAAAAATTCTTTGATTTTAAAAACTTTAATTTTTACATCAAATTAGCTTTTGCCGTACTTCCAGCATTGATTTTAGGAAAACTGTTTGATGATAAAATAGACGAAATTCTAGGAAATCCTATCCCTATTGCTATCGTTTTGGTTCTTGGTGGAGTAGTTTTACTTTTTATTGATAAAGTTTTTAAAGTTCACACAGTACACAACGAAAAAGAAATTTCTATAAAAAAAGCGGTAATTATTGGTTTTTGGCAATGTCTGGCAATGATGCCAGGAACGAGTAGAAGTGCAGCTTCAATTATTGGCGGAATGCAACAAAAACTGACCAGAGAAGCAGCCGCAGAATTTTCTTTCTTTCTGGCAGTTCCTACTATGCTAGCTGTTACTGTTTATTCTATTTTTTTAAAGAAATTCAATTATCTAGGTGTAGAACAAAAAGGCTATGAAATGCTAATGCAAGGCGATAATCTAAAATTATTTTTATTAGGAAACGTAATTGCATTTATCGTGGCGGTAATTGCAATTAAATTTTTTATTGGAGTAATTAAAAAATATGGTTTTAAACCTTGGGGTTGGTACAGAATTATTGCAGGAATTGCGCTTTTAGTTTATTTTACTTGGTTTAAATAAATGAAAAAAAAAGTTTTTAGGAATAAAATTGTCTATTGGATTTCTATAGTATATTTATTAACAATATTATATGCTATTTTTAGATATTTTACTCATTTTTACTCTTATATTGAGAAAGAACACTTAAGATTTTATATAAACGTTTTAAATTTTATTTTTGCGGTTGTAATATTAATTTTTCTAATAGATAAAAAATCTAAAACAGTTTTATTAATTAATTTATTTATCGGATTTATATTAATTTTAAGCGTTTTTAGAATTGTTAATTCTTTTTTTCAATTAGGATTTTTCAACAAGGGAATAAAAGGAGAATTATTCTTAATATTTTTAAATTTAGTCTATCTTTTTTTAATTAATTATTTTAAAATTGATATAGAAGTAATTAAAAATTCTAAAGAAATAGACCAAATTGGTAACAATAACCTAGAACCTTAAACGTTGAACACCGAAATTTTAATGACCGCAGAAGATTTTTTAAACGGACAAATTATTCTCCTTGACAAACCTCTGGATTGGACGAGTTTTCAGGCTGTGAATAAACTGAAATATAAACTCAAAAGAGAATTTAATCTTCCGAAAAAATTTAAAATTGGTCATGCCGGAACCTTAGACCCTAGAGCTACAGGTTTACTGATTGTTTGTACTGGTAAATTCACCAAAAAAATTCCTGAAATTCAAGATGCTCCAAAAGAATATTGGACAGAAATAAAAATTGGGGTACAAACAGAATCTTACGATACCGAAAAACCAGAAATTCTACAGACTGATTATTCACACATCACCGAAGAATTGATAAAAGAAACTTTAGAAAAATTTGTAGGAGAAATAGAGCAAAAACCACCTGTTTTTTCTGCCATCAAAATAGATGGAGACAGAGCTTATGATTTAGCAAGAAAAGGAATAGAAGTAGAAATGAAATCTAGAAAAACTACCATTCATTATATCAAAAATGTAGAAATCAACTTGCCTTTAGTGAGTTTCACGGTAGGCTGTAGCAAGGGAACTTACATCAGAAGTTTGGCGCACGATATCGGGCAGAGTTTGGGTGTTGGCGCATATCTCACACAGCTCAGAAGAACTAAAATAGGAGAGTACCATATAGAAAATGCACATTCTAAAATTTTAGAAAACGAGTTTCGGTTTGCAGATTAATGATAAAATTTATAATTTAAAATTTCTTGGAAACACGCATCAATAAATATTTATCAGAAGTTGGCTTTTGCTCTAGAAGAGAAGCAGATAGACTTTTGGAACAAGGTAGAATTACCATCAATGGCAAAAAACCAGAATTAGGAACCAAAGTTTCTGATGCAGATGAAATTTGCGTTGACGGAAAAAACATCAAAAAAACAGAAGAAAACCACGTTTATATCGCATTTAATAAACCTGTAGGAATTGTGTGTACTACCGATACGAAACGTGAAAAAAACAATATTGTAGATTACATTAACCATCCGAAAAGGATTTTCCCAATTGGTAGGCTTGATAAACCAAGTGAAGGCTTAATTTTATTGACTTCCGATGGTGATATCGTGAATAAAATTCTTCGCGCAAGAAACAACCACGAAAAAGAATATCTTGTAAGAGTAGATAAGCCTATTTCTCCTAAATTTTTAGAAAAAATGCGAAATGGTATTCCTATTTTAGATACGATTACCAAAAAATGCGAGGTGGAACAAATTGATACACTGCAATTTAGAATTGTTCTCACACAAGGTCTTAATCGACAAATCCGTAGAATGTGCGAATATCTAGGTTACGAAGTAAAAAAACTAAAACGCATCAGAATTATGAACATAAAACTCGATTTACCTATCGGAAAATGGCGTGATTTATCAGATTCTGAAATGAAAGAATTGGATCAATTACTTGAAAATTCTAGTAAAACTTTTGATTAAATTCTATCTTGTAATATTTCTTCCATCAAATTCAAGACTTCTTTTTTCATTTTAAAATATCCATTACTTAACACTTCTTGATATTTACCTAATGCTGCATTTAATCTATTTATTTCATCATTATTATAGGTATTATGCTCGAAATATAGATGGTCTGTATCTACATATTCGTCTAGAATTTGCTTATCTTCAGTTTGCATATATTTCCCGAAATGAGAGGCAATTAATTCTTTAATTTTGCCTTTAAAAATATTTTCTTTAGTAAGTAAAATGTTTCTATTTCTCATAATATCAGTAATTTCCATACGCTGAGACATAAAATCTAAATAAGGGACAAATGTCTGAAATGCATTAAAATAATCATCAAATTCTTTGTCAGCTTTTGTGAAATTTTCCACCAACTCAGAGAATTTTAATTTTTGTTCTGTAGTTGCGTTTTGATATATAAATTTAAAAATCTGGTCATCATTTTTCTTAATTTCATTATCTATAATAACCATTCTGTCACTCAAAATTTTCTGAACTTTTGGCGCTTGTTTTTGAGTATATTTTACGCCATCATAATCAAAAGTTTTAAGTTTATAAGCCCTTTTCTGAATCATTTCTATAACTTTTGAGTCGCTGTCAAGTGCATTTTTTTCAAAAATCAAACTCACTTTTTCATCATCGAAAAGTTCATTTTTAGAAATATTTAATTTTTCTGAATGTAGAAGTTCCGATTTTATATTATCAAAATCTTCACAAATAGGATTTTTAACATCATAATAAGAATTAAAAATTTTCGGGAATGATTTTTCTGTTAACAGACTTTTATACTTTTCTTCAAATTCTTGCTCTGTAAGGTAATTCCCGGTATGAGTAAGCATATTATATTCAAAGAGTTTGTCTGTAAATTTTTCGGCATATTGGTTAAAGTGCTTTACAATGTTTTTCGCCAATCTACTGTCTATATTTTCAGACAGAATATTTAATTTTTTAATTGCAGTAATTCTTTGCTTAGTGGTAGGATGAGATGCCCATTGATCTTCTATTTGTAGTTTAGATTTATTATATCTATCTAGTTCATTTTCATTAATGTATGGTAAATCATTCTTTACCTCGTGATTATTTTCTTTGGACAAATAATGAAGTAGAGTAGTTTGATTTTGATAAATATTTTTGGTATCAGCATTTATATTTTTGTCTAAATAAAAATTCAATGAATTTCCTAAAGCGGCATCAGAAAGGTCTAATCTAAGGAGAGAAGCAGATTTTACATCAGAACCTACCACATAGGTTGCAATAGCATCTGCGTTAAATTCCATTTGTCTGCTCAATGACATATGTTTTAGATAGAGAAAATCATAAAATTTAGCTAAAATCCATTGAATTCCCATAATAAACCATACCGCAAATTTTGTAAAAATGGCAATAATAGCATGTGCACTAGCAAATTTATCCATATAATCGGTTAAATCTTTATTATTGTACAGCATATCATAAATCATTTTATTGGCTTGATTTACGTAACTGCCAACTTTCATGCTTTTTTGAGAAAAATGCCCAAATTCGTGGGCTAAAATAGCCTTCAATTCACTTACGGTAGTGGTATTAATTAATCCCATTCCTATGGTAAGATTTTTTTTGACAGGAAGAAACATACTCCAAAAAGTAGAATTGTAATTTACAAAAGCATTGACATTATTAGATAAGAAAACTTTTTTAGGTTGCTCTGTTCCTACTTCATTTACTACATCGTCTATTAATTTAAACAGTTCAGGCTCTGTATTTCTCTTGATTTCAATGTAAGCGCTGGTATCATTTTTCTGGAAATTAAAGATAAATTTAACCAAGAAAATGAGAATAAATACCGCCATACCAATCAAACCTCCACACACCAAAATTACCAAATAGTTAAACTTTAGATTAGATATAATGGCATAAACCAAAAACCCAATTGCAGCAACTAAAACCAGCGAAAGAAATATGAGCAATAGATAAACTAGGAAAAAAAGAATAATAAATAGAATAGAATTGGTAACTTGTTTTTTATATTCTTTAGAAATTGGTGGTAGATTTTTGGTCATTGGTTTTTTTAGTATTTATTAATCAAATAGTTATATGCTTTCAGATATTTGTTTAGACGTTTAAGGTCTTTTTCGGTTAATAGTCTGTTAATTCTTCTTAGATCCATGTTATCTTGTAAATCATTTAGTTTTACAGCTATCGCAAGAGGAGATTTTTCAGTTCTTTTGATAAATTCGTCATAATCTTCATCAGGAGGATTTTTGGTAAGGCATTCAATGGCAAAAATTTGCTCTTCAGAAAAACCTTGTTTTCTAAGAAAATCATAAGAATATTCTGGACAATCTTCTATTACATCGTGCAAAATACCTACAATTTTTTCGTCTAGTGTTTTCCCAAAGTTCATCACTCGCATTACATGCATAATGTAAGGAGCGCCGTATTTATCAACTTGTTTGCGATGTGCCTTTTCGGCAATTTTAATCGCTTTGTGTAACAAAAGTTCTTTATTCATTTGGTTTTGCTACGGGCATTTTTTCTAAATTTACTATAGGTTTTGCGATTAAAATTTTATACAAATCAGCATTTTTAGGTTGAGCAACTGGCATATTCCAAGGAGTGGGAGATGTAATATCTATAAAATTTTTAGTATCAGAAGGAACAGATTTTATTGATAAATCTATTGTAGGAAATTCTGTTTTAGGCATATCTACCTTTGGGATTTCTAGTTTTTCCGTTTGTGAAAACGCCAGTAAAGGCAAAGAAAAACTGGCTAGGAAAGTTAGTTTTTTCATCTTCAATTTTTTTTTAAAACGTCTTAAAAAAACAATCGAAGGATGAATTTTAAGACCTTGTGGTTATTGATTTTACAATGTAAAAATACTAAAATTTTGAAAATAAAAAAGACTGATGACTAATCTTCTTTACTTTTTTCAAGTTCAGATGAAATTGTCATCAGTCCAAATTTGTCTTCACTCAGATTAAGCCTAAGTTTTACAGAAACTATTTCAATTGCATTTTCCGAAATTTTACCTTTAGGTATTCTTCAGAGGATTGCTAAGTTTCACTTATTGGCTTACATCATAATGAGTTTAGACTTATGCTTTGTCATCATTTTTTAGTCTATTTTCAATTGCTTTTGCAATCTATTTTAAAACTAAAATTTGGTTGACTTTTTTTGTCATCACCTAAGTTTAAAGTTTAATTTCTTAAACTTATAAACTCAAGTGTTTGACAGTTTTTGTCTCAACTTTTAAATTAATCACAAAAAATTTTCATTTTCAAAAATGACTAAATTTCAAGTTTATGACGGTTTTTTGTCATTGCTTTCAGTTTTGTTTCTCAGATTTTCATCTTCAAAATTGTCAACTTTCCACATTTGACGATTTTTTGTCTCTCTTAAAAAGGATTTAGGATAAATTACATCACCTTAAAATCTTTACATTTAAGTTTGACCGTTTTGTGTCTTCCTCTTAATCAAACTTTGAAAATTTTCATTTTCAAAACTTTGAAATTTAAGTTTCTGACGTTTTGTCTCAACTTCTCATTCAAATTTTAGAAAAAACTAAATTCTTTCAAAACCTTGAGGTTAAAGTATTAGACAGTTTTTAAGTCATCTTTAATTGTTAAATCAATCGTCATTTAATTTTTATTTCAGTGTAGCAATTACGCATCCACTTCGAAACTTAAAATAAAGCATAACTAATTCATTTACAAATTATTAAAATTTAAAATTTTGGTTTTTCAACATTCAATTTTCAATTTTAACTTAAAAAGTTTGACTTGTTTGTTGATGTAAAGATAGTATCATAAAAATGAATTTTGCAACTTTATCTGTTTGTTTTTACACACTCGTTTTCAAGTAGTTATTCACAAAAGATTGCGTTAATTTTTCCTTTTATATTAACCTTTTTTTAAATTACTAACAATTTGTTAATCTAAGGTTAACAAAAAAATTCCATAAAAATCCAGAAAAATATATTGAAATAATTTTGATGATATTTCACTAAAAACAAAAACGCTTCAAATTTTTGAAACGTTTCATTGATATTATTCCATTCTTTTTACAGGTTCTAAATCTTTGAGTTCATCTTCTGTAAATAATCGATATTCTATTTTAAAGGTTTTTCCTAAAGGAGTTTCAAGAGAGAAACCACCTGGTCCGAAACCATCAGTTACATCTAATGTAAAATGAGAGAATTTCCAATATTCAAATAAATCTCTGTCTAGCCAAAATTCGAATTCATCTACCAAACCAATCATTACATCATTAGTTCTAAGGTAAAATCCGCCTTTTTCGAAACATTGTGGTTGAGTTCCTTCGCAGCAACCACCTGCTTGGTAAAACATTAGATCACCGTGTTTTTCCTTTAGTGTTTTTATTACTTCTAAAGCTTTTTCTGTTACGTCTATTCTTTTTACCATTGTTTTTATTTTTAATAAAGATAAAAAAAGGAATGCTGATGAACAACATTCCTTCGTTTTTAAAACACAAATTTCTAGAAAAAACCTAGTTTATTTTTGTTGTAAGAAATCAACATATTCTTAGTTTGTCTGTAATGGTCGAGCATCATTTTATGATTTTCTCTACCAATTCCAGATTGTTTGTATCCGCCAAAAGGTGCGCCAGCAGGATAAGCGTGGTATTGATTTACCCAAACTCTACCAGCTTTTATCGCTCTAGGAACTCTGTATAATTCATGAGCATCTCTCGTCCAAACGCCAGCTCCAAGACCATACATTGTATCATTTGCAATTTCTATAGCTTCTTCGGTAGTTTTGAAAGTAGTAACTGCTAAAACGGGCCCGAAAATTTCTTCTTGGAAGATTCTCATCTTATTATGACCTTTGAAAATAGTTGGCTGAATGTAATAACCGCCTTCTAAATCTCCACCAAGATGATTTACATCTCCACCACAAAGAACTTCTGCACCTTCTTCTTTACCTAATTTTATATAAGAAAGAATTTTATCTTTTTGGATTTGAGAAGCTTGAGCTCCCATCATTACGGTTGGATCTAAAGGATGACCTGTTTTTATAGCTTTAGTTCTTTCAATTACTCTTTCTAAAAATTTGTCGGCAATAGATTCGTGAACCAATAATCTTGACGGACAAGTACAAACTTCACCTTGATTTAATGCAAATAAAACTGCACCTTCAATCGCTTTGTCAAAGAACTCATCATCTGCATCCATTACAGAAGGGAAGAAAATGTTAGGTGATTTTCCGCCTAATTCTAAAGTTACAGGAATAATGTTTTCTGTAGCATATTGCATTACCATTCTACCTGTTGCTGTAGAACCTGTGAAAGCTGCTTTTGCAACTTTAGGATTAGTAACTAGAGTTCTTCCTAGCTCAGCACCAAAACCATTAACAATATTTATTACACCAGCAGGTAATAAATCTTCGATTAATTCCATTAAAACCATAATAGAAATTGGGGTGCTTTCTGCAGGTTTTAAAACCACGCAATTTCCTGCAGCTAGAGCAGGAGCTAGTTTCCAGACTGCCATTAGAATAGGGAAATTCCAAGGAATAATTTGTGCAATTACGCCTATTGGTTCGTGTACAATTACAGAAACAGTGTCTTTGTCTAATTCAGAAATAGAACCTTCTTCTGCTCTTATTACACTTGCAAAATATCTGAAATGATCTATTGCCAAAGGTAAATCTGCTGCCATAGTTTCACGAACTGCTTTACCATTATCTACAGTTTCTACAGCAGCTAAATGTTGTAAATTAGCTTCAATTCTGTCTGCAATTTTATTTAAAATAATACTGCGTTCTGTAGCAGAAGTCTCGCTCCAAGTTTTGAAAGCTTCCGAAGCAGCTTCTACTGCCATTTCTATATCTTGTTTTGCAGAATGAGCAGCTTTTGCCATTACTTTACCATCAAGAGGAGATAGCACTTCGAAATACTGTCCTGTAGAAGGAGCAGTCCATTTTCCATTAATGTAATTGTCGTATTTTTCTTTTAATACAGGACGATTGATAATTGTTGACATATAAATAGTTTTTAAATTTTTATGAAGCCAAAGTATTCAGAATATGACAAATGTCATAGTATAATCGTCTAAATTGATAGTATAATAATATTTATGTAGATTATATAGCAAAAAGATAATATAATTCTTCTTTGATTGAAAAAAAATGATATATTTAACAGCAATACCAATTTTATTAAAAAATTACCCAAAAAATAAAGATGAAAAATGGTAAAAATTTGCTCTATACACCTGATTTAACGGCACCAGAGCAACTAGATAACATCATAGAAAATAAGACTACATTTACCTTAAATAATTGTGAATTTTCTCTTTTTGAAACTCATAAAAGGGCAGAAGATGTTAAACTAAAGTTTAATGACTTAACTTTTACGGCCATGTTAAGAGGAAAAAAATATATGAAATTAGAAGATAAGACAGATTATTTTGATTATTTCCCTGGTGAAACAGTTTTGGTATCACCTGGTGAAACTATGGTGATAGATTTTCCTGAAGCAGACGAAACGCCATCACAATGCATATCTCTAAGTTTTAGCCCTGATTTTGTAGAAAATTCTTTGAATTATTTCAATACAAAACTTACCAAAATTGATGATGATAGTTCTTGGAGAATTTCTAGTGAACAGTTTTATTTATTTAACAGTTTGCCTTTAGCTTCAGCTACCAACAATCTTATGAGAATTGCGATGGAAGATAATATGAATAAAGATTTAATGGCAGATTTAGCATTGAAGGAGCTCTTGGTAAGATTGATGCAAACGCAAGCCAGCAAATTGATAGAAAGTGATTATAAAAAGTTGAAAAATACCAGTAGATTGGCTTTTATTATTGATTATATTAAAAATAATCTGCATCAGAAATTAAGCATAGAACATTTGGCTAGATTGGCTTTGGTAAGTAAGTCTAATTTTTTCAAACTTTTCAAATATGAAATAGGAATTGCACCGAATGAATTTATATTAATGGAAAGAATAAAACGTGCTAAAGAACTCTTAAAAGAGAATCAAAGTATAAAAGAAGTTGCTTTTGGAACAGGCTTTTCAGATACTAATCATTTTATTAAAACTTTTAAAACCTTTGAAGGATTAACCCCAAAAAATTATCAACGAAATTTATTTTCTGATTATAAAATTGTTTCATAAACAAGAACTGCTTCCAAAAAATAGAACCGGTTTTTTATTATTGAGATTTTACAATTTCCATTTTACCGAAATATTAACCACTCTGCCATCAATTGGCGCCCAAAGTGGATAGAAAGTAGGGTTAGTAATACTTCCGAAAAAGAGAGGTTCTTTTTTGCTTTGTCGGTAATCTAATAAATTTTCGCAATTGATAACAAGACTAAAGTGTTCGCCGAAATTTTTAGAAATCATAGCGGCTATAAAAAGATAATTTGGAGTTTCTGTATAATCTAATCTGTGTTGTTTCCCTGTAAAACTGGCTTCAACTCCAGCTTTCCAAGTATTAAATTCTTTAAGAGCAGTCATTGCAAAAACGATTTTTTGGAGTAAGAGGAATGAACTGATTTTTAGCTAAATATTTGTTTTCTGCAATGGTAAAAGTATAACCAATGTAAAGCTCCCATTCATCAATAATCGCTTTGATATAAGTATCAAAACCTTTGGAAACTATAGCTTTTTCTTCATTTCTGAACTCAATATTTCCGTTATTGCCTGTATTTCCAATAATAGGATTATTGATTTGTGTTAAGAAAAAGGCTTGATTGATGAAGATTGAATTTTTTTCGCCATCTTCATCACCATCGAAAACTTTTTTATAATTAAATTCAAAATTATAGCCAACAGATTTCTCTGCTTTTGTAGTTTTTACATTAATTGGCAAAAGATTTTCCAAAGGATAATCATAAACAGAAGTTGCCAAAGAATTAGGAATTTTATAGCCAAGACCAATTCCTCCTCTAATTCCCCAATTTTCATTAAAATGATGAATTACTGCAATTTGTGGAAGAAAAAAATTTCCAAAATTATTCTTAAAATCTTGTCGAATTCCGGTTTCTATGTTAGTTTTGTTAAGTTTTAAAGTATTTTGCACAAAAATTCCGATAGAATTATTTTCAAATTGAGAAATTTGGAAATATTTAAAACTTTCAGGCGTAAATTTGCTTCCTTGAAAATCTGTGCCTAAAACCCAAATCATTTTGTTTAAAGGCTTCACATAAGATAATTCAGAAAAATAATTTTGTTGTTTGGCATCAATAAAATTTGTGTTGCTTGAAAAATTTCGATTAAAATTACTCAATGAATTTTTAAATGAGAGTTTTGAACGATCAGAAAATTTTTGTTCAAAAATTAATTCATAAGAATTTCTTTTTGTTTTATTTTTTTCAAAATATTGATGAATTTGGTCGGTATTTCCTTTAATTACATTTATATCTCCACCAATATTATTTTCAAACGTTCCGCTCCAACCAAGAGAAATTTCAGAATTTACCGAAGGATAAAAAAATAATTTAGGATGAATTACCAATGAATTGAGTTTCGGAACATCAGAAAATGTGTCTTTATTTACATCTTGAGCATTTTGTAAAGTTTTTCCAACAAAAATGGTATATCCAAAATTTTTAAATTTTTTGGAAGCAAACATATTCAGATTTTTTTCATCTAAAGTAGAGTAGTTTGCTAATGCCGTAAGTTCTTGTTTTACAGTTGGTTTTCTAGAAATAATATTCACCAAACCGCCAATTGCACCACCACCATAAAGTGTAGAAGCAGAACCTTTTATAAGCTCTACTTGTTGTAAATCTAATGGCGGAATATTTAGCACACCCAAACCTCCAGAAAATCCATCAAAAAGAGGCATTCCGTCTTTTAGAATTTGAGTATATCTTCCGTCCAAACCTTGTATTCTCACGTTAGAATTTCCAGACACTGCAGAAGTTTGCTGAATTTGTACACCAGAAATATCACCTAAAATACTGCCAATTCCTGCAGGTTTTATAGCACTTTCTTCTTGCATTTCTTCTTTTCCCAAAACTTCTACTTTTTGCGGAAAATTTTCTATTTTTTGTTGTGTTCTAGATGATGCTACAATAGTAACTTCGTCTATTTTCTTTTCCCTAATTTTTACGCTGTCCTTCGTTTGGGCATAATTATTATTAAATAATAGAATTACAAAAAAAAACACTGACTTTTTCATTTTGCAAATTTATTTAATAAAAGTACATATTGTCATTAAAAATAAATTAAAAAACGCCCCAAAAAGTTGGAGCGTTTCGTGTTATTGAATTAACAAATTTTAGTAAGAATTTTTCTCTACAAAATGTTTTGCTATTTTTTCAGTTAACGCAATTACGTTTGGCTGATTGGTATATTTTGTAAATCTTCTAAGACCAGAAAGCATCATTCTTTGTTCGTCACCTTCTGCGAAAGAAATAATTCCTTCTTTAGCAGAAGTAATTACCTTTTCTACTGCTTTATAAAGGTTTAGTTGAGCCATTGCAGCTTCCACAGAATCAGGAGCAAAGTTTTTCTCCACTCTCAAAATAGTAGATTCTGCCATATAAATTTGGTTCAATATTTCTGAAGCATTGATTAAAAGGTGTTGTTGTTTTTCAATTTCCATCATATATTTTTGAAGAGCAGCACCAGAAACCATTAAGAACACTTTCTTAAGATTAGCAATAATTGCTTTTTCTTCAGACATAAATTCAGAATAATCAGGAACTTCAAAACTTGGAATTCCCATTAATTCTTTACCAACTGCCATTGCTGGAGACATTAGATCAATTTCGCCTTTGAAAGCTCTCTTAATCAACATTCCTACAGAAAGAAGTCGGTTAATCTCATTAGTTCCTTCATAAATTCTAGAAATTCTGGCGTCTCTCCAAGCAGCTTCCATTGGTGTATCTTCAGAGAATCCCATTCCTCCAAAAATCTGAATTCCCTCATCAGCAGCATTTTGAGCAGTATCAGAAACAAAAACTTTTAGGATAGAACATTCTACCGCAAATTCTTCTACGCCTTTTAATTCAGCTTCTTGATGATTCATTCCACCAGCAACCAAAGCATCAATTTTATCTTGAATATCTTGTGCAGCTCTGTAAGAACCAGCTTCTGAAACAAAAGTAGCGGTAGCCATTTCTGCTAATTTTTTTCTAATCGCACCGAAAGTTGCAATAGGAGTATTGAATTGTTTTCTTTCGTTAGCATAATTTACAGAAAGATTGAAAATTCTTCTTTGAGCATCAAGACAAGCAGCAGCCAATTTAATTCTACCTACATTTAATGCGTTTAAAGCGATTTTGAAACCATTATTTCTTTCGCCAAGAAGACATTCTACAGGAACTTTCATATCATTGAAGAAAACTTGTCGAGTAGAAGAACTTCTAATTCCTAATTTATGCTCTTCTTCACCGAAAGTAAGACTTTCAGGATTTTCTAATTCGCTTCTGTTCACTACAAAACCTGTGATATTTTTATCATCATCAATTTTAGCAAAGAATGTGAATGTATCTGCGAAACCTGCGTTAGAAATCCACATTTTTTGTCCGTTGATGATGTAATGCTTGCCATCTTCAGACAATTTAGCTCTCGTTTTTCCAGAGTTTGCATCAGAACCAGCATCAGGTTCAGTAAGGCAATACGCTCCGAATTTAGTACCTGCGGCTAAATCTGGTAAATATTTTTGTTTTTGCTCTTCAGTTCCGTACAATAGGATAGGAAGTGTGCCAATTCCGGTGTGAGCTCCATAAGCAGTTGCCAATGAACCTGTTGCGCCAGAAAGATAGTCACAAGCAATCATTGTAGAAACGAAACCTAAACCAAGTCCACCATAATTTTCTGGAACTGCAATTCCTAAGAATCCCATTTCACCAATTTGTTTCATACATTCTTCGGTGAAAGCATAGTCTTTTTTCTCGAATCTTTCTTTGTTCGGAACTACCACTTTGTCTATAAATTCTTTAGCAGAATCGCGAAGCATTTTTTGCTCTTCATTGAAGTCTTCAAACGTAAAAACGTTTTTTGCTTCTATTTCTTTGATGAGGAATTCTCCTCCTTTTAATGTTGACATATTTTAGATTTATTTTTTAAATTTTACAATAATTCAATTACAGAAGCTGCTCCTTGTCCTGTTCCTACACACATTGAAACTAAACCGTATTTTGCACCACGAAGTTTCATTTCATCAAGCAATTGAACCGTTAATTTAGTTCCTGTACAACCTAGAGGGTGACCAAGAGCGATTGCTCCACCATTTACATTCAAAATTTCTGGGTTTAAATCCAATTCTTTTTTAATTGCAACTGACTGAGAAGCAAAGGCTTCGTTCAATTCAATTAAACCAATATCTTGAAGAGAAAGCCCTGCTTGTTTTAATGCTTTTGGGATAGCGTAAATTGGTCCAACTCCCATAATTCTTGGCTCTAAACCAACAGCTGCATAAGAAACTAATCTTGCGATTGGCTCAAGATTGAGTTCTTTTACCATTTCTTCTGACATTACTACTACGAAAGCAGCACCATCACTCATTTGAGAAGAGTTTCCTGCGGTTACAGAACCACCTGCTGCGAAGACAGGTTTTAATTTTGCTAAACCTTCGATAGAAGTATCTGCTCTAGGACCTTCATCAACAGAAAAATCAAATTTTTTGGTTTGAACTTTTTGGTTTTCGTCCAAGAAATTATATTCTACAGGAACTGGAACAATGCTTTTTGCAAATTTACCTTCCGCAATTGCTTTTAATGCTTTTTGATGAGATTCAAAAGCGAATAGGTCTTGTTCTTCTCTTGTAATTTTGTATTGTTTTGCAACTTCTTCTGCAGTATATCCCATTCCCCAATAATAATCTGGGTGAGATTTTGCATAATGGCTTTCTGGAACTGGTTTGTAACCTCCCATTGGAATGAAAGACATCGATTCTGCACCTCCTGCAATAATACAATCTGCCATTCCTGCTTGAATTTTAGCCGATGCGATAGCAATCGCTTCAGAACCAGAAGCGCAATATCTGTTTACGGTAACTCCTGGAACTTTATCGGTGTTTAATCCCATTAAAGAAATCAAACGAGCCACGTTTAAGCCTTGTTCAGCTTCTGGCATTGCATTTCCTACGATTAAATCATCGATTCTATCTTTATCTAATTGTGGCAAATCTGCCATCAATTTCTCTATAACTTTTGCAGCCATTACATCTGGTCTGGTAAATCTTAAACTTCCTTTCGGAGCTTTACCTACCGCTGTTCTGTAGCCTGCTACTATATATGCTTGTTTCATATTTTTTGTATTATGTACAATGTACGATGTACAATGTACTTTGATTAGGATTTGTAATTATTCATTAATTTTATCAGCATATTTTGAATATGTCTTAATTCATTGAAAACTAAATCATAATTTTCTTTTGAAATGTATTCTAAATTTTTTGCAACAATAAGTTGGGTTTCAAATTCAAATGAAGATGCTAAAGCAATTGATAAAAATTGAAAAAATTGTTTATTCGTATCTCTTCCTGCGCCTTCCGCTATATTTGATGATATAGAAACCAAACTCCTACGAGATTGAGAGGTAAGCCCAAAAATTTCATCTTTTGGATATAATTTTGAAAATTTATAGTATAGCGTTGTTAAATCAATCGCTTTTTTCCAAACCTCTAATTCTCTAAAATTATGCATAAAATAGTATATTAAGACTTAACAAAATACTTATTACTTTGTACATTATACATTGTACAAATTAATTTCTCAACGGTTTCCCTTTTTGTAACATAAACTGGATTCTTTCTAATGTTTTTCTTTCGCCACACAATTGTAAGAAAGTCTCTCTTTCAAGATTTAACAAATATTGTTCTGTAACAACTGTTGGTTCAGAAAGATTACCACCAACCATTACATAAGCCAATTTATCTGCAATTTTTTTATCGTGTTCAGAAATGAAATTACCAGTTACCATTTGGTCAGTTCCTACATAGAACATTCCTAATGCACCTTGCCCCAAAACTTTTACTTTTTGTGGAATTGGCTGGGTATAACCTTGTTCTGCCATTAATTTAGCTACTTTTTTGGCTTCCGCAATTTGTCGGTTTTTATTGACTACCACTATGTCTTTGTGATTTTCTAAAATTCCCATATCAAAAGCTTCGTAAGCCGAAGTTGCTACTTTTCCCATCGCAATATTCATAAAAGCATCACGCATTCTGTTGTTTTTAACGTCATCAGCAGCGAATTCTTTAGAAGTTCTCAACGCGAATTCTTTCGTTCCGCCACCTCCAGGAATTACACCAACTCCCGTTTCTACCAAACCGATGTATGTTTCCGCAGCAGCAACTACTTTATCAGCGTGCATCGTCATTTCGCAACCACCACCAAGAGTTAATCCGTGAGGAGCAACTATCACAGGAACAGAAGAATAGCGAACTCTCATCATTGATTTTTGGAAATAAGCAATTGCCATATTTAGATCATCCCAATCTTGTTCGATTGCCATCATCAAAATCATAGCTAAATTTGCGCCAACAGAGAAATTAGCACCTTGATTTCCAATCACTAAACCATCGTATTCTTTTTCCGCCAAATCAATAGCACGGTTTAATCCGTCTAAAACTTCACCACCCAAAGAATTCATTTTAGAACGTATTTCAAAATTGATGATTCCGTCTCCTAAATCTTGGATTGCAGAACCAGAATTGCTCCACAATGTTTTATTTTTTCTGATGTTATCGAGAATAATGAAAGCTTCCTGACCTGGAATATTATTGTAATTTCCAGAATTTTTGTCGAAGAAAATACTTTGTCCTTCTTCATTAATTCTGTAGAAAGATGCTACCGATTTTACCCAATCTGAAACCGTAAAACCCGCTTCTGTAGCCAATTCAATACCTTTTTGAACGCCAACTGCATCCCAAATCTCGAAAGGCCCGTTTTCCCAACCGAAACCAGCTTTCATAGCATCGTCTACTTTATAAAGCTCGTCTGAAATTTCAGGAATTTTATGAGAAACATAAGCGAAAAGAGCTCCCAGAGATTTTCTGTATAATTCGCCTGCTTTATCTTTACCACCAATTAAAACTTTGAATCTGTCAATTGGTTTATCCATATTTTTAGTGAGTTCAAGCGTTGCAAAATTTGCTTTTCCTTGATTTTCGTATTGATAAGAATCTAAATTAAGACCGTGAATTTCTGATTTTCCATCAGCATTTTTCACTTTTTTGTAGAAACCTTGTTCCGTTTTAGAACCTAACCATTTGTTTTCCATCATCATATTGATGTAATCTGGCAATACAAAAGTTCCTTTAAATTGCTCGTCTTCTACACCAGAACCGTGAACTCCATTGGCTACGTGAACCAAAGTGTCCAAACCAACTACATCTGCCGTACGGAAAGTTGCCGATTTTGGTCTGCCAATAACTGGCCCCGTTAATTTATCTACTTCGGTTACATTAAGACCAATAGATTTTACATTGTGAAGCAAATTCATCATACTAAAAACCCCAATTCTATTGGCAATAAAAGCAGGTGTATCTTTCGCCAAAACCGTAGTTTTTCCTAAAAATTTAGCTCCATATTCCATGTAGAATTTCACGATTTCAGCATCGGTATCATTGGTAGGAATAATTTCTAAAAGAGGTAAATATCGTACAGGATTAAAGAAGTGAGTTCCTGCAAAATAGTGTTTGAAATCATCGCTTCTTCCTTCTACCAACATATTAATCGGAATACCAGAAGTGTTAGAAGAAACCAAAGTTCCTAGTTTACGGAATTGTTCTATTTTCTCGTAAACCGATTTTTTAATGTCTAATCTTTCTACTACCACTTCAATAATCCAATCGGTATTTTTGATTTTTGGCAAATCATCATCAAAATTTCCTACAGAAATTCTGTCGGCAAATTCTTTTTTGTAGAGCAGAGCAGGACTGGCTTTTACCAATTTAGCCAAACTTTCAGTCGCAATTCTATTACGAACGACTTTGTCTTCTTTGGTCAATCTCTTTTTCTGTTCAGCTTCTGTGAGTTCGAACGGAACAATATCAAGAAGGAGAACTTCAACGCCTATGTTTGCAAAGTGCGCTGCAATTCCGCTTCCCATAATTCCTGAACCAAGAACGGTAACGTGTTTTATTCTTCTTTTCATTATAAAATTAGGTTTATTTTTATTTTTTTGAATTCTTTTCGTTGGCAATTTTCATAATGTCACTCATTACTTCTTTGAAAATTGCAAATTTTTCTGGGTCAATTCTTTCTACCACTTTCTGGTTAAAATTCACGACTACATCTTTAGAAATCGTTCTGAATTTCAAACCTTTATCAGTTAATCTAATAATCACTTCTCTTTTGTCACTGGTAGTTTTTTCTTTGTAGATATAACCATTGTCTTCTAAAAGTTTAATAATTCTTGTGAGAGAAGTTGGTTCAATCGCCATTTTAGGCCCAAGATTAGTACTTCTAGTTCCTTCTTTAGGATCAATTTTAAGAAGTGTTAAAGCTTGAACTGCTGTAGAATTATGTGCTGAAGCTTGTTCTGAATACATTTTAGAAACAGCTAACCAAACAGATTTTAATAATAAATCTACACTTTCTACTTTATCTTTTGAATTTTTTTCCATTTTGAAAAATGTTATGCGTGCATAGCAAATATAAAAAAAATACTATGCGTGCATAATATTTTTCTATCCAAAACATTATTTAATTGATAATCAATGCTTTAAATGTTAAGCAAAGCATAATATTAATATAATGGTAAACAGATGTAAAATTAAGAAAAACCTTTATTGAAGGATGTTATAGATGGTTTTAATGATATTTTCTATAGTATGACATTTATCAGTAAATTGAAGGTAATTTACTTCCCAAAAATTGTCTTTAAAATTGATTTTAATACCAGAAAGGTCTTTTTTAAAGTTTTTTTGAAGTGCAGAATAGAGCATTTCTTTTTCTAAAAACGGAGCGTCAATTATTGGTGAAACAAAATTTTCATTAATCGTGAAAAGTCGAGGATTGGTCAATAAATCATTTTGCAGAAGAATATCTTCGGCTAAACCTTCTTCCAATTTTTCATCATTAATAAACCAAATTTTATCTGCAAATTCTTTGGCTAAACGCCAATCGTGAGAAGAAAAAAGAATGATTTTGTTGTGATATTTGGCTAAATCTCGAAGTAATTTTAAAATAATAATTTTATTTTCTTCATCGAGGTGAGTAGTTGGTTCATCAAGAATTATCATTGGTGAATTTTGCGCTAAAGCTCTTCCAATAAAAGCTTTTTGAAGATTTCCATCGGATAATTTTTGAAGCTGAATATTTCTATATTCTTCTAGTTTAAGTTGAGAAATAATTTTGTTTACATCTTTTAAATCCTCTTTTTCTAGTTTGTAATAATAAGGAAGATGAATGAATTTCCCGAGTGAAATTAAATCTTGGGTAGTATAATTGGCGGGAATTTGCGCTTTTGAAAAAACAACAGCAATTTGTTCGGCAATTTCTTTGTCTGAAAGTTTTTTATGAGAATTTTGATTGATAAAAATATCTCCTTTTAAAATAGGGATTTGATTGAGAATAGATTTTATTAAAGTAGTTTTTCCAACGCCATTATTACCAATTAACAAACAAACATCACCGAAATTCAATGAAGCATTAACCTCTGAAATGAGAGGTTTTTGATAACCAATCGTTGTATTTTTTAATTCTAAAAGCATTATTGTTTAACGCAAAGGCGCAATTCAATTTTTATAAGTGTTACATTTTTTAAGGCGCAAGAAAATCAAAGATTTTCATTTTTACACCATTGAATTAATGTCATCTTTGATGACTTGCGTCTAAGTGATAAATTCTTTTCACACTCTAAACACAAAGGCAAAAATATCTTTTTTAATTTTTTATAATCCATTAACAACTCTTTTTACTCCATCTTTAAAAATATCTGTTCTAAAATTAATGAGTAATCCTAATTTGCAATTTGTCATTTTTAAATATGTCAAAAGTTGAGCCTTATGAACATCATTAATAAAATCTACTGTTTTAATTTCTAAAATTAGCTTGTTTTCTACTAGTATATCAATTCTAAAAGCATTTTCAATTCTTAACTCTTCATAAATTATTGGAAGTGTTTTTTGTTTTTCTACTTTTAATCCTGCTTTTTTTAGTTCGTAAAATAAACATTCTTCATATACACTTTCAAATAAACCTGCTCCAAATTTTTTATGAATTTTTAAGCCTAAATCAAAAACAACTTTTGATAACTCATTTTCTGTCATATTTTTAAATATTAGTTTTTTTATTTAATTGTCATCTTTGATGACTTACGTCTTAGAAACATAAAGTTAATAAATCCTTTTGCGCCTTTGCGTTTTATTCTATTTTTTCTTCAAAATCATCATCAAAATTACAGGCACTCCAAATAAACTCGTAATTACATTGATTGGGAATTGAGAAATTTCTGAAATTACGGAGAAAGATTCCATAATTAAAATTCCTAAAATCATATTCAAAATCCATTGTTGCCACAATTTCGCAGGAGAATAAATCATTCTACTAAAATGCGGAACTACAATTCCTATAAATAAAATAGGTCCTAAAAATGCAGTAACAGAAGCCGAAAGTAGGGAAGAAGCAATGATTACAAAATACTTCAATTGCTCTAAATTTACCCCTAAACTTTTGGCGTATTGATTGCCTAAACTGTTTCCAATTAAAGGTTTTATGCTCTTAAAACTTAAAAATAAACCAATTAAAACGATAATGAACAAAACCAATAATTGATTTTTCGTTACTTGATTATTGGCACCAAAACTCCATAAAATATAATTTTTAAGACTTTGATTTTCAGCATATAATTGTAAAATAGAAACTACAGCTCCAGCTAATGCAGAAACCAAAAATCCGAAAATAATTAAATAAGATTTATCTTGAAATTTCTTGGAAAACACCAATAAAATACTCATCATCAAAACACTTCCGAGAATGGCAGAAATACTGATGAAGCCGTTTTGCAAAAATTCGGGAAGGGTAAAATCTTGAGAAAAAAAGATATAAAACGCTACGCTTAAACTAGCTACAGAAGTAATTCCTAAAACGGAGGGTCCAGCTAAAGGATTTTGAAAATATTCTTGCAAAAGAAAACCAGAAGTCGGGATAGAAATCCCAGCCAAAAGCATTGCTAAAACCCTATTAATACGAAGAGATGCAATTTGAGAATTGTCCGAATTTTGATAAAAAAAATCTCCAAAACCAAGTTTTATAAATCCTATATTGAGATTAATGACAATCGAAATGATTACCAAAATTGATAAGATGATAAGAATAGCTTTGAAGTTTTTGCTTTCCACAGATTTTGTTTAAAAACTTCACAAATTTAATTTAAAAAAATCTATGAAAAAAAAATGAAAAAGAAAACTCTCGCTGATTTTTCAAATTTTGCAGATTTTTATGAGTCTATTAATCTACTTAATTAGCCAAATCTGCGAGAGAAATATCTTATTTAAAAGAATTCAGTTTTGCATCTAAATCTTCTTTGCTCATCATTCCTACGGTTTCTACTTCTTTATCTCCTTTTTTAATGACAGTAAAAGGAATTGAACCACCGTCCCAAGTTTTGGTAATTTTTGTAAAATAATCTGGTGAAATCATAGAAGCATCAAATAATACTATGTTTTTTCTTAAATCATATTCATCTGCGAAATCACTTACTTTGGTATTCCAATCTTCTTTTGCATCTACACTTACAAAAGTAAATTTCACGGGTTTTCCTTTTAATTCTTTCATTTTTTCTACAAAATGTGGAATTTCTCTCATACAAGGTGGACACCAAGTTGCAAAGAAGTTGGTAACATAGATAGTGTCATTTTTATGTGAGGTTATCAAGTTTTTTAATTGATCTTGATTTACAATTTTAATATTGGTTGTAGATTCTACAGGAGCTGTAATCTCTACACTGTCAGTTTTTTTAGGTTGATTTTCTTGGGTAATTGTATCTGCATTTTCAGATTTTTTACAAGAAAATAGCGCAGTAAATATAAGTGTGGATAAGAATAGTTTTTTCATAAATTATAAATGTCTATTTTTGTTTGAGAAATGATTTTAAAAATTGATTAGATTGCTAAAAATGCAAATCTAAATAATTTCATTTTTTTAATAGGATATAAAAGTTACATTTAACTTAATTTATACTTTGAGGAAAATTAAAACCATATTAAAATACACCTTCGTATTGATAGAAATGGCAATATTATTAATGATATTAGCCAATTTTTGGGTATATTCTGTTACCGAAGGAAAAACATATTCTAGAATTTCTAAAGTTCCGCCAAGAGAAGTTGCGTTGGTTTTGGGCACTTCTCCTAAAATGAAATCTGGCGTAGCCAATCCTTATTTTACCAATAGAATGGATGCTACAGCACTTCTGTATCACCACGGAAAAATTAAAAAAATTATTGTAAGTGGTGAGAAAAGTAAAGGATACGATGAAACCGAAGCAATGAAAAAATTTTTGGTATATCAAGGCGGAATTCCTGAAGATATTATCATAAAAGATACTAAAGGATTCAATACCAGAGAGAGCATTTTGAGATGTAAAAATGAATTCAAACAAAAAAATGTTATCATTGTATCTCAAGGTTTTCATAATTTACGTGCATTATTTTTTGCAAGGAATATAGGGATGAATGCTCTAGGTTTTGATGCTCACGATGTTACCAAAAACGAAAGTTACTACAGAAATCATTCGAGGGAATTTCTCGCTAGAGTACAAGCGGTGATTTATTATATCTTCGGAATTTCTAATGATTGATTAAATTCAAAAAAATTATTTAAATTTACAAAAGACAAAGCACGAATAGAAGAATTTCTATAAATTTGTAAAAAATAAAATTTGATGCTAGTAATAGGTATTGCAGGTGGTACTGGTTCTGGGAAAACCACCGTTGTTAATAACATTCTTCAGCAGTTAAACGCAGAAGGTGTAAATGTACTCTCACAAGATAATTATTATCACGATAATCATCACCTTTCGCTCCAGGAGAGAGAAGCTCTCAACTATGACCACCCAAAATCTATTGATTTTGAGCTGTTAACCAAACACGTAAAATCTCTCAAAAAAGGTGAAAGCATAGAACAACCATTGTATTCTTTCGTTACTCACTCTAGAACAGGAGATTACGTAACAGTAGAACCTAAAAATGTTTTGATTGTAGAAGGTATTTTGGTTCTTACCAACCAAGAACTTTTAAAAGAATTTGATTTAAAGGTTTTTGTACACGCAGATTCTGATGAAAGATTGATAAGACGTATCAGAAGAGATACTCAAGAACGTGGCAGAGATTTACACGAAGTTCTTCACCGTTATCAGACTACACTGAAGCCAATGCATCAAGAATTTATAGAACCTTCTAAAAACGAAGCAGACCTTATTGTTCCTAATATGAGACAAAATACGGTGGCTATTGACTTTTTATCTACTGTAATTAATAATTCTCTTAAAAAATCCTATTAATGGAAGATTTGATTAAAGAAATTAAAAAGAAAAGCCCAACTTTAAAATTGCTTCAAAAATATTTTTTGAATAAGTATTTTATTACCGTATTTTTATTTTTAATCTGGATGATTTTCTTTGATCAAACGTCTTGGTTAGTTGTAAAAGAACTCAATAAAGATATTGCAAATTACGAACAAGAATTAGCCTATTATAAATCTGAATATCATAAGAATGATGCTTTTTACAAAAAACTGATGAACAATAAAGCTGAAAGAGAAAAATTTGCCAGAGAAAATTATTTTATGAAAAAGAAAAATGAAGAAATCTTCATTGTAGTGGTAGATAGCTCGGCAATTAAAAAGCCTGTAGAAAAATAATTATAAATATACCAAATCATAAAATACCCTAAAAATGTTCGCTACTGTAACCCTTCAAGATTGGGAAAATCTAGTAAAAAAACAGTTGAAAACTGATGATATTTACGCAATTCTTTCTAAAGAAAATTTAGAAGGAATTCCTGTAAAACCTTATTATGATAAATCGCCCAAAAGTTTAAAAAATCTACCAAAAGTAGAAGAATCTACGCATTTGGTTGCTAAACATCAGGAAGGATTAGAAGAAGATGCTTATGCTTTTTTACTTGATAACAACGCGGAAACGCTTTCTGATAAAACGATTTTTGTAGCCAACAAAGATTTAGCAGGACACATTAGATTGTCTGAAGAAAATAGATATTTTTCTTTGATTGATGTTTTTGTGAATAACGAAATCAACAAACAATTAGCTGAAGAATTACTTTCTAAAAATTTTGAAAAAAATATCTGTGTCGACGTAAGTTTATATCAAAATGCAGGAGCTTCTATCACGCAACAATTGGCTTTTGCATTAGGAAAAGCTAAAGACTTAGCAGAAGTTTTCGGAGCAGAAATTTTAGATAAATTGATATTTAAATTTGCAGTTGGCGCAAATTATTTCTTTGAAATAGGAAAAATTAGAGCGTTTAAACTACTTTTTAATCAACTTGCAAAAGAATTTAATTTAGATTTAATTCCATATATTTTTGCAGAAACTTCTCTAAGAAACAAAGCGAAAAACGACGAAGAAAATAACCTTATTCGTTCTACATTAGAAATTGCAGCAGCGATGATTGCGGGCTCTGATGCCTTTTTCGCCAATGATTTTAAAGTTCAACATTCAACGGAACTTTCAGAAGAAATTTCTTTTAAACAACAAGTTGTTTTAGCTTACGAAAGTATTATTAATGTTTTTGAAGACGCTGCCAACGGAAGTTATTACGTAGAAGAAGTTACACAGCAATTTGCAGAAAACGCTTGGAAATTGTTTGTAGAACTCGATAATTCAGGAAGTTTTTCAGAAAATTTAAAATCTGGTAAAATTGCAGAATTAATTTATAACCAAGCCATTGCAGAACAAAATTGGGTAGAAGAAGGCAAAATAAAACTCATCGGTGTAAATCTTTATCCGAAATTAGAAAAAACAAAATCTGTAGAACAACTTTATAATTCTCAGGAAATAAAACCAGTAAGATGGGCTGAAATGTTTGAATGATGCCACGAATGCACTAATTTTCTTCTCAAATTTTAATAATTTTATCACACTAATGCTGAATTTTACAATCTATGGGAATAATCTATAAAGAAGAATCTTATAAAATCGTTGGAATTTGTATGGAAGTTCACAATAATTTAGGGGCTGGTTTTTCTGAAATTGTATATAAAGATGCTTTAGAATTAGAGTTTAAGAATGCAAAAATTGATTATTATAGAGAAAGAGAATATGCCGTTAATTATAAAGGTATAATTCTTCCACATAAATTTTATGCAGATTTTGTAATATTTGATAAAATTATTCTTGAAGTAAAAGGAAAAAATAAAATTGCTGATGAAGATATAGCACAATGCATTAATTATTTAAAAGTATCTGAAAATAAACTTGCAATTCTTGTAAATTTTGGTGAGTCAAAATTAAACTACAAAAGAATAATCTTGTGATTATTAACCACGAATGCACAAATGAAATTCAAAAAAATATTCGTGCATTCGTGGCATTAAAAACACTATAAAATAAAAAATATTCGCGCATTCGTGGCATTTAAAAAATAAATTTTGGATCAAGAAAAATTAAGTAAAATTCGTGCATTCGTGGCAGAAAACAAAGAAACAGATTTGCATTCTTTGTTATTGAAAAAATCGCCGTTTCCTGAGGTTTCTATGCAAAAAATTGTGCAACAAATTAAAGGCAGGAAAGTTGCAGAGAAAAAGTTTCCTTTTTTGAATAATGATGACGTTGTTTTTCCTCCAAATCTTAATTTAGAACAAGCTTCTTCACAAGATACTGCCGAATATAAAGCTCAGTTTTTTAGAGGAAAGAAGTTTATCGATTTAACGTGTGGTTTCGGAATTGACGCGTATTTTCTTTCTCAAAATTTTGAAGAAATTACTTTGATAGAGCAGAATGAAGAACTTTTGGAAGTTGTAAAACACAATTGGGAAGTTCTCGGTAGAAAAGCGAACTTCATCAACCAAAAACTTGAAGATTTTTTAGAAAACAATCAAGAAAAATTTGATTTAATTTATCTAGACCCTGCAAGAAGAGATAACCACAACAGAAAAGTATTTTTGTTGGAAGATTTATCTCCAAATATTGTGGAAATTCAAGAAAAATTGAGTGAAATTTCTGAAGAAATTTTAATAAAACTTTCGCCATTGATTGATTTGCAACATTTGGTTTCATCGCTTCAAAACATAACTAAAATCTGGATTATTGCCGTAAAAAATGAAGTGAAAGAAATACTTGTTTATCTTAAAAAATCAGATTCAAAAATAGAAATTTCTTGTGTAAATCTTCAATCAAATGAATCTGAATTTAACTTTAGATTGAATGAAGAAAATAATTTTCAATCAACACTTTCAGTTCCAGAAAAGTTTATTTATATTCCGAATAATGCGGTGTTGAAATCTGGCGCTTTTAATTTGATTTCTGAGAGATTTCAACTCAAAAAATTACATTCAAATTCTCATATTTATACTTCGGAAAAAGTGATAGAGAATTTTCCAGGAAGAATTTTTGAGGCAGAAGAATTGAACCCTAAAGAAATAAAAAAGGGAGAAAAATTTAATATTATTACCAAAAATTATCCTTTAAAACCAGAAGATATCAAAAAGAAATACAAGATAAAAGATGGAGGAGAAGACTATCTTATTTTCTCACAATCTAGCCATAACAAACACATTTTGAAAGCTAAATTGCTATAGTTGATTAGAAATGAGATATTTTGATAAAAAATTCTAAAAAACCTTGTTGTAATTTGTAATATTTCCTATTTTTGGAAAAATTTTAAAAACGAAAAAAATTAGATATGAAAAAATTAGTTTTTGCTATCGCTACAGTTTCATTATTAGTTTCTTGTGGTCTTCCGGAAGGTGGTAACAAAGGTGTTGTAAAACAAACAGAAGATGTGGTAAGATATGATGACGTAAATGCTGAAGCGCCAACTTATAAAGAAAAAACTGATTCTGCATCTGTAAAAACTGCTGCACCTGTAGAAGTTAAAAAAGATAGTACAGCCCATAAATAAAAAAATCAACCAAATAATATGAATGTCTTGCAACTGCGAGACATTTTTTATATTTACTAAAAATTAAAG